>NZ_JAVRBF010000164.1:0-2078 GCF_032436805.1 Streptomyces sp. P17
GCCACGGCGTGCTCGGCCTGCTGACGCTTGGTGGCGAGGTCGCCACGGGCCTGCGGCTCGTAGACCATACCGCCCAACTGGTAGGCGGTCGCGGCTTCCATCAGCGCCTCGGCCTTGATCTGGTCAATCACGGCGGCGAGGGTGACGGTGACAGCCCCGTCCACATAAACGTTGTCCCGTATGAAGGTGCTACCTCTCTCAGCGCAGCCCTCGGCTACGAGCGCGGCAACACCGGCTTCTACCCACTCGGGTCGGGGGTCATCAGTCATTTTGTTCTCCTTGGTTCAGCAGTTGGTCATTGCGTCGGCCCTCGTCGGTGCGGTACGGGTTGCCGTTGCGGCACGTAGTGCAGGTGACGCCATCCCCATCCGGGTCGATGGCGTGCCCGCCGTAGACGTGCTCCCACTCCCTCTCCGAATCGGCGTACCCCTCGTCCCACGCCGTGGCCTTCGCCTCGCGGATCGACTCGGCCTCCGCTCGCACCAGGATCTGCATGGGGTGGCGCACATGCCCGACACACACCGGGTAGTAGGACTCCGCCTCGTCATCCCAGCGCCACCCGACAGCCGGACGCTCACAGGGCACGATCTCGCCGTGGTCGCTGCGCTCGTTGCTGCATAGCAGCTCGGGGCTGGTCTTGCGCCGCAGGTCGTCGCTCACGACTCTTCACCTGCCTCGATCCGCTTGGCGCGCATGTCCGCCCCGGCGGTTCGTCCCTCGTCCCACGCCTCCGCCTTGGCCTGCCGGATGATGTCGGGCAGGACGGCGGAGAGGGCGAGGTCGGCCAGGTGTTGATCGTGAAGCTCGACCACGCCGCCCAGCTCGGACCAGTCACATCCCGCGCAGCGGATCGACCAGCTCGGCACATGAACATCAAAGTTGTGGCTCGCGATGGCCTCGGCGGCTCGCTCGCGCACCTCGTCGGTCAGGTATCGGTCGAGGTCACTCATCGTCATGCCTCCTCTTGCTGTGACGGGCGAGACTGCTGCCGTACGGGTCGGAGTCGTAGCGCTCGTGGGGGCACGGGCTGCCGTCGCTCATGACCGGACCTCCGTCCCGAGCCACAGCCCGACGCAGATCATGCCGATGGACAGCAGGACCGCGATGACGGGCACGATGATGTCGAGCACGATGCGGCGGGTCATGACGCACCGCCGAGCGCGGCGAAGTCGATCCCGGCGGCACGCATCGGCTCGGTGAGCGTCGCGAAGTGGGGGGTGGAGATCATGTCGCGGACGACGACGGCCCATGCGGCGTCCCGTGCGGCGGACCATGCGGCGTCCCGTGCGGCGTCCCGTGCGGCGGCCCATGCGGCGTCCCATGCGGCGTACCGTGCGGCGATCTGCACCTGGTCATCGGTCAGGGTGGGCAGCAGCGCCAGATAGGCGACCACCTCACGGCCACACGGCCCGAGCGCCTGCCACGCGGGCAGCTCCCGCACCACACGCCACCCAGCGCACCCGACCTTGCGCATCGCCCCGGGCACCACATCGGCCAGCGGCTCCACCTCCAGCAGACGGCTCGGCCACCCCATGCCGGAGCAGTCGGCAGGCTCGGTCGATGCGGCCAAATGCCTTGCCGGGTCATACCTGGGCTCACCTGAGGGCGACGGATGCCACACCTCCACACCCTCGACCGGCCCACGCTCAGCCACCCACCGGAAGCCGAGGTCGTACCACGACGTGCCGTCGGGGCGGATAGCCTTGTAGTACGTCATCACACCCACCTCCTCGCAGCGGCGTGCCAGTTGGTCGGCAAGTCGTGGTCGTAGATGCTGTAGTCATCCCAGTTGATCTCGCTCACGATGCCGTCACCTCGATTTGGGTGCTCTTCCCTGGGCGTCGGATCGCCATCTGGATGACGCTCCGTCCAACATCGCGGGCGAACTCGTCACTGGGTCTGATGCACGAGAATCCGTTGAGCCATAGGCGCTCGGGTGAATCGTCGTCCTGGTAAAGGTAGGCGTCGCCGTAGGGCCAAGTGTTCGCCTCGGCTATCGCGGTGACGGCCGCCTCGATGCGCTTGCGGGCCTCCCGCATGTCGGTGATGGCCTGATCGAGTTCGACTAGGTGGGCTAG
>NZ_JAVRBF010000283.1:0-532 GCF_032436805.1 Streptomyces sp. P17
GGATCAAAAGCTAGAATGGCGATATGACCACTGCCGAGTAATTGTTCGGCATCGCTGCGACTAGCCAGGTTCGCGCCGTTGTCGAATACCGTAATGGTGGATTCCAGGGGCCAGTCGAACCCTTCACCATCCATACGCAGATGCTGAGGTAACTTGACTGGCGTACCTTCATCTTCAAACCAAGCTTGCCCACCCTTGTTGAAGCTTAGGGCAGCAGGGGCCTTACCTTCGCAATAGCGCTGCCAAATGGCACGCAACGCCTTATGCAAGTGGCGAGCAAAACGCTCCCCGTCGCATACCGGCGATTGCTCAAGATACGTACGAAGCGAGGCACGAATCACCGCTAAACTGGGCAAATCCGAAGCCAGCTCAATCACACGCTGGCGATATTCTTCCCAACTGTTGACGACTAGCTCGGGCATACCGGCATTGATCAGGTGTGTGGCGCTATGCCGGCCGGCAAAGGTAGGCCCAGGGAGAGTTACTACGGGCACGCCCATTAGCATGGCTTCACAAGTCGTCAAGCCACCGG
>NZ_JAVRBF010000284.1:0-530 GCF_032436805.1 Streptomyces sp. P17
GTAATACAGCGCCTAGCGAATGAGCGGGCGCGCAGTAAAAAAGCGTTTAATGTAAAGAAACGAGCACCACCCTTTTGAGGGCAGAGCTCATCAGCGAACCAACAAACACGCAAGCAGTGGGCATTGAGGATACGCCCGGAATAACCTCCGGGCGGTAGCGTGCCTAAACGCTTTATGGACTAGGCATTAACAATGAAGTTACTCGTGACAGGCGGCGCAGGATTTATCGGCTCAGCCGTTATTCGGCATATTATTGAAAACACCCAAGACCATGTGGTGAACGTAGATAAGCTAACCTACGCAGGCAATTTAGAGTCTCTGGGCAGCGCTCAACAAGACCCGCGTTATGCCTTTGAACAAGTAGACATTTGCGACGCCGCCGCCTTAGACCGTGTGTTTACGCAGCACCAGCCAGATGCTGTGATGCACTTAGCCGCCGAAAGCCACGTAGACCGTTCGATCGATGGCCCCGCAGACTTCATTGAAACCAATATTGTAGGCACTTATACGCTGCTAGAAGCGGCACGCCG
>NZ_JAVRBF010000285.1:0-530 GCF_032436805.1 Streptomyces sp. P17
CCCACACGTTCATCAGGATCGACGGGGATGAGGCCGAGAGGCTCTACAAGCTTGGCTATGGGACTGAGCGGATCGGACGGATCTTGAGTGCTGACCCATCTGCCGTCTGGCGCCTTCTCAAACGCCGCGGCGTTCAGATCAGGCGTGGCTACGGCGGGCCAAAGCGCAAAGCAGGCTAGCCCTTTAGCGTCGCAGTGCTCGGCGCGGCTACCGGCAATGGTGGCGTCGCAGGTGGAGCAGGTCCAGGTCATGATGTCTCCTGTCGGTTGCGGAGCGCCTGGCGTAGGCGCTCGCGGTGGGCTCTGATCCGGTCGGGGGTGGCGAGGTCGGTGCGTTGCTCCGGCTGCCATGTCGGCAGGGTCGGGGTCGCAGGTCGCCCGGCTGCCTCGGCTCGTCGTGCGGCGAGGCGCTCCAGCTCGAAGCGGATGCCAGCCGGGGTTTTGTGGTCGTGGTTACAGGCGGCTGCGATGGCGGCCCATGCGAGGTCGGCGTAGCTGCCGGTCTCACAGTCGGCGAGAATGGCAGCGACG
>NZ_JAVRBF010000286.1:0-528 GCF_032436805.1 Streptomyces sp. P17
TATTGCCCAACTTCGGCAAAGTTGAAGGTATGATCTATGTCTCTGACAGTATGGAGAACGGTGTAAGGTCTGCACGAAACAACACCGAGTTCCGTTACAACAACTCGGAGTTTATGCAGGAATACGTTCCGCACAGGAAGTTCACAGACAATTATATTGAGTTCGGAAACAAAGACGGTCATCGTCTCGGTATCAAAATGTTCGGTGCCAAGACTGGCCTTCGTGGTACGAAGATTTTTGGTAAACGTCCAAAGATCGCAGTGCTCGATGACTTGCTCTCTGATGATGATGCACGGTCACCGACTGCCATTAATGCAATCAAGGACACTATCTACAAGGGTGTAAACTACGCTCTCGATCCAGTGGATCGTAAGACCATCTTCAATGGTACGCCCTTCAACTCGGAAGACCCTCTCGTTGAAGCTGTTGAGAGTGGTGCATGGGACGTTAACGTCTGGCCTGTCTGCGAACGCTTCCCGGTTGAGCGAGAAGACTTTGTTGGTGCATGGGAAGACCGTTTCTCCTATG
>NZ_JAVRBF010000287.1:0-526 GCF_032436805.1 Streptomyces sp. P17
GCGGCACGGTTCCCCTTGTGGGCGTGTCCGACAAAATGGGCGCGGCGTCGGGCGGCATGTGTGACGTGCATCGCGGCGGGCTGGTCTCGGTCCAGCTTGGCGGTGTCGTGTCGGCGGGCGATCCGCTGACCTCGAATGCCTCGGGGCTGGCCATCCGCGCCGTGCCCGGCTCCGGTGCCAACCTCAACATCATTGGCTTTGCCGATCAACCGGGGGTGTCGGGTGACATCATCGACGCCTTCATGGCCCCGGGCGTGATCCGCGGCTGAGCTTCCAGAAACAGGACTGAACATGGCCCCCAAACGCCCCTTTGTCGTCGACGCTGCGCTGACCGCGATTGCCGTCGGCTACCGCAACCCCGCGCATTTCCGCATCGCCGATCAGGTGTTGCCGCGCGCCACCGTCACCGCCGAGAAGTTCAAATGGACCGAATATCCGATTTCGGAAAGCTTCAACGTGCCCGACGCCCGCGTTGGCCGCAAAGGCCGCGTCCAGCAGCTTGAGTTCGGCGGCGAGGAGCGCACGG
>NZ_JAVRBF010000288.1:0-526 GCF_032436805.1 Streptomyces sp. P17
CAGGCATTGATGAAAACTGACTTCGCCATGCAGACGGCCAACAAGAACCCGAAATCGGTTCACCTGGCGATGATTAACGTGGCATCCACTGGCCTGACGTTGAATCCGGCAAATGCGTACGCGTACCTGATCCCGCGTGATGGAGCTATCGTCCTAGACATTAGCTACAAGGGACTTATCAAGATCGCTACCGACACGGGCTCTATCCGCTGGGGTCGTGCTGAGATTGTCTACGAAAGCGATACGTTCGAGTATCACGGGCCAGCGCGCGAGCCGGTCCATAAGTGCAATCCGTTCAAGCGAAAGGATGATGATTGCATTATCGGCGTCTACTGCATCGCAAAGACCAGCGACGGAGACATTCTGACCGAGGTCATGGGCGCGGATGAGCTTGAGAAGATTCGCGGCAAGTCCATGAGCTATGCCAAGAAGAAGTCAGGCCCGTGGGTTGAGTGGTTTGAACAGATGGCTAAGAAGGCCGTCATTAAGCGCGCTAGCAAGACTTGGCCGTACACCGAACGCGCTG
>NZ_JAVRBF010000289.1:0-525 GCF_032436805.1 Streptomyces sp. P17
GCCCTTTTCGCCCTTCTTTACCTGTTCGGCCAAGCTCGCAATCGACTTTTCGACCGCGATCTGCGACCCGGACATTTTCAGCAGCTCATTCCCGTACGCTTGTGTCGCCTCCAGCAGCTCCTTCTGCGCCTCTGCCGATCGTTGGGCGGCGTCCGCTTGCTTCTGTAGCGCCTTCTCGTTGTCCTTGGCGGCGTCGGTCGACCCCTCGGTCGCCTCCGCCATCTGCGCCGCCTTCGCGGCTGCATCCCCGACGAGCTGCGACTCCTCCGCGAGGCGGGAGGTCACCTCATCCGAGAGCGAAACCCGGTCGGAAAGCGTCGACTTCAGTCTGTCATTCTCGCGGACGAGGTCCGCCAACTTGATCTGCTCATCCTCGGTCGCCACACCCTTGGCTCGCATCGACTCGATAGCAGCATCGTTGGCGCGGACCTGACCCTCCAGCGCCGACTTGCTCGCATCGAGCTGGCTCCTCACGCGAGCCATCGCGTCGGCATTCCCGAGCGCCGCGTCAGTCAGGTCAGCGAG
>NZ_JAVRBF010000290.1:0-524 GCF_032436805.1 Streptomyces sp. P17
GCCGTCGTGTGGGGGCCACGCGTCGAGCCACGGCGGGTGCCGCTCCGAGGCAGCCAGAGCTAGCACGGCCAGACCCCACACCGATGCCCGCACATGCCCGGCGGTGGCGATCGCGACCACGCCGGCAGCGACCCATAGGGCGGCTCGTAGCCAGTCGGGTAGGTCGATCAGCTCGGCACGGGCTGGGACGCCAGCATCGAGCAGTGACACCCCGATCAGCACCCACAGGACGCCGAGCACGAGCATCGCTGTCCGGCGAGGCACGCTCAGCCCTTGAGCCGGTCACCGAGGTCAGCCAGCGCCTTCTCGGCAGCCGCTTCGGCCGCTGCCCGGATGGCGGACATGTCCACCGATCCGGGCTTGGCGGCCTCCACAGCAGCGGTCAGGGCCGCAACCTGTGCGTCCATCTTGCGGCCCTGCCAGTAGCCGTCCTGCTGCGCCACCGCCGCAGTCGGGCCGGAGCTGCCGAGGTAGTACTCCCACACCGAGTCAGCGATCGACGTCCGTGCTCGACCCAGCTCGAC
>NZ_JAVRBF010000291.1:0-524 GCF_032436805.1 Streptomyces sp. P17
TCGACACCGAGGCGTGCACCAGACGCCCCACCTGCATCCAGCGACCCTCCAGCGTCCCGTTTCCGATCGAGAGGTTGGTGCCGTCGCTCTGCGACCACGCCACGGCGTATGACGACCACGACGGAGACAGCGACGACAGCGCATTTTCGGTGCCCTGAGCCAGCAGGGCCATATCTGCCGGGACGTTGTTTGCGTCCGCCAACTCCGGCGTCCGGAGTCCATAGATCGGTGTGGTCGGCATCCCGTGCCTCCTTAGATCGTGGTGATGAGAGTGACCCGTCCAGCGTCGGGACGGTCAGATGGGCCCAGTAGTGCCATGTAGTCCGTGGTGCCCTGGTACGAGACAGCGATCCCGCGAGCAGCGCCGGGACAGTGGCACAGGGCGGCACCGTCGATATCGCGCTGACCAGCGCTGAGGTGTCGGCGCTGCTGTCCGGCTCCGCCCGTGGGGTGGCGGTCGCCTACCAGGGCACCGCCGACTACATGGCGTTGCTCGGCCCCTCTGACCGGCCCGACGCGGGCCG
>NZ_JAVRBF010000165.1:0-1965 GCF_032436805.1 Streptomyces sp. P17
CACTCGTAGCCCGTCGAACCGGCCTCCCAGATCGGCTCCAGGTACTTCTGCAACTGCTCAGGGGTGTACTTCGGGGCATACCGGCAGGGAGGAGGCGACCAGGAGGTCGACGAGGTCAGCGTGCCCGTGGAGTTGCCGCTGCCGTTCTTCGAGTGGTCGAAGACAACGCCGCCGACGGACACGGAAACGGCATCGCCATTGACATCGGCGTTCTGTTCCACCTCATCACGGTTGCCGTCTTCGCCTCGCCCACCGGCGTGCGCGGCGGGGGCCACACTGACAGTAAGACAAACAAGCGCAAGAAGGGTCGCAGCCCTGACGGACTTTGCTACGGCTGGCATGCCTTGTTCCCCCGGTTTGATGCGACGACGGTGGTCTGCCAGACCCCTTCGGCGTTCTGGGCAAGCTTGGTGTTGTAGAGCACGTAGCTATCCGCCGTCGTCGGCGTGTTCTTGACCTTTCCGGTCTTCTTGTTCTTGATGAACGACTTGCTCTCATCGGAGCAGTAAGTGACGTACGCCTCACGATCTCCGGAGAGCGTCACTTTGTAGTCGAAGTACCGTGTCTCGCCAACCCAGGTATGACCTTTGTCGATGTATCCCAACACATACGTGATCGATCCACTCAAGGCCTTGCCGGTGTTATAGAAGCCGAGCGCCTTGGTATCAGTGCTGCCCTCGAAAATCGCCTCGTCAACAGAGTTGACGCTCAGCGTACTGTCCGCGAGTGCCGCATCCTTCTGCGCGTTACCAGTCTTCTCGTACTCGAAGACGTTCTTGGCGTCAGACGGGAAGGTGATCTTCGGGCGACCGGCAGAGGCCGTTGCGCTCGGGCTCGGAGACGCCGAAGTCTCACTTCCCGTATCAGCTCCCGCGATCTTGTCGTTGTCCTTGCCCTTGGAGCTGTCGTCGCTTCCGCACGCGGACAGCGTCAAGGCCGCTGCGGCGGTCAGCGTGATCGCTGCGAGGAGGATGGGGCGGCGGTTCACGGTCGGCTCCCGGTTTGGCGAGGCTTCTCTTGAGCGAAGCAACGCTATCCAGGGGGGCTGTGACGACACCAGGGTGAAGCTTGCCACTGGGTGGGGCGTATGCCACCAAATCGGTCTCCTGTGAACACCGTTGAGGCATAACGGTTGCATAACGTGGCGCCCTACTCCACGAGCAATACCGCGAGCAGGCCGTTCCGCTTATGAACGAGCAAAGGAGATCGTTCAAGGGGTCCAGGGCAAGGGGGTGTTCGTCTTTGCGATGCCCGCACTCTGCTCACCCTGGTGGTGACTTGCTGGGCCGCGTTCAGGCGGAGCAGCAGGCGTCGGGGTTCCGGTCGACAACGCTGCGGTCCCCCCGAGTCTCTACGGTTGGCATGCCTGGTCTCCCCCGTTCGAGGCGGTGTTGGTGGTCTGCCAGACTCCCTTGTCGTTCTTGGTGAGGCTGGTGTTGTACAGCACGTAGGAGTCCGCGGTGGCGGGCGACTTGTCGACCTTCCCGGTCTTCCTGTTCTTGATGTAGGACTTGCTCTCGTCGGAGCAGTAGGTGACATAGACCTTGTCGGCTCCGGACAGGGTCACCTTGTAGTCGAAGTAGCGGGACACGCCGGTCCAGGTGTCACCGCCGTCGATGTACTGCTGCACGAAAGTGATCGACGACTCCAGGGCTTTGCCCGTGTTGTAGAAGCCAAGCGGCTTCGTACCCGTGCTCCCCTCGAAGATGGCTTCGTCCACGGAGTTCACACTCAGGGCACTGTCCGCGAGGACAGCATCCTTGGTATCGCGTCGCCCGTCTTCTGATCCTCGAAGACATTCTTGGCGTCGGGCGGGAAGGTGATCTTCGGGCGGCCGCCGGAGTCCGAGGCGCTGGCCGTCGGGGACGGAGACTTCTCGCTTCCGGTGTCTCGATCGGCGGCTGCATGTCATCGCCGTGCGCACCATGAAGCCGGGACGCCTCGGGTTTCCGCGACTCAAGGCCG
>NZ_JAVRBF010000292.1:0-522 GCF_032436805.1 Streptomyces sp. P17
ATTGACGGTATCGAAGTACTTCTCCAGATCTATATCGACTACATATCCCCGCCCTTCTCGAATGTATTCACTCGCTTTCGACAAAGCATGATGAGCACTCCTTCTTGGTCTGAACCCGAAGCTGCTCTTTGAGAACTTCGGCTCATACAACTGTGTCAGGAGCTGTGCCATCGCTTGTTGTACGATGCGATCCTGAACGGTTGGGATACCCAGTTGGCGTACTCCACCTTTTGGCTTGGGGATTTCTACACCCAGAACGGGAGACGGTTGGTAACTTCCATCCAGTAAAGACTGGCGAAGTTGCTGCCCATTATCCAACTGGCGAAGCTTTTCCAAGGTCGCTGTGATCGTCAGTCTATCTACCCCACCGCACCCCTTGTTGCGCTTCACCTGTTTGGTCGCAGCGTTTAAATTACCCGGACTGAACATCTGTTCGAGTAATCGAGTGGTGTCCATCTAGACTCGTCCTTCTTTCTATGCCAAATCAGCTTGTTACGCTTCGTTTCCGTCAGTTCCACTTTT
>NZ_JAVRBF010000018.1:0-125012 GCF_032436805.1 Streptomyces sp. P17
GCGGGGGCGAGCCCGGCGAAGGCTTCCCGGCCGGCGGGGGCGAGCCCGGCGAAGGCTTCCCGGCCGGCGGGGGCGAGGCCAGCGAAGGCTTCCCGGCCGGCGGGGGCGAGGCCGGCGAAGGCTTCCCGGCGGGCGGTGGCCCAGGCGGCGTAGTAGGCGGCGGATCTGGCCGCCTGGACCTGGACGTAGACGTCGGCCAGGCGGTGCTTGACGGCCTGGAAGGAGCCGATCGGCCGCCCGAACTGCTCCCGCTGTTTCACATACTCGACGGTGAGCTCCAGCACTCGGTCGGCGGCACCGACGGATTCACAGGCGAGGACGGTGGCGACGGTGTCTCCGAGGCGGGCGAGTTCAGCGATGACGTCCGCACCCTCCTCGCCCAGCAACTCGGCCGGCACGTCACGGAGTTGGAGTCGGGCGAGCGGGCGGGTGGAGTCCAGGGCGGTCTGCCGCACCCGGACAAGCCCCTCGGCGTCCCCGGGAACGAGGAAGAGGTCGGTGCGGGAGCGGGCGAAGCCTCCGGTGTGGGCGGCGACGAGGAGGATCCCGGCGCTGTGTCCGTCGAGGACGTGCTCGGTCTCGCCGTAGAGCCGCCAGCCGCCCCCGACCGCCTTCCGGGCCTCGACGACACCCGCGGCCTGCGCGCCGCCCTCTGCCCGCCCAGCCTGTGCGCCACCCGCGCGCCCGTGCCCGCCTGACTCCCGCCCGGCCCGCGCGCCACCTTCTACCCGCCCAGCCTCTGACCGCCCAGCCTGCGCACCACTCGCCCGCCCGTCCCCGCCCGACTCCCGCCGGGCCTGAATGCCGCCGGCGCGCCCACCCCCCGCCCAGCCGCCACCGTTGTCGCCAGTGAGCGCCAGGGCTGTGGTGGGGGCGGCGAGGGCGGCCGTGAGCGAGCCGTCGGCGATTCGGGGCAGTAGCTCGGCGCGCTGGTCGTCGGTGCCGAGGGCGAGGATCAGGGGGGCGGCGAGGACGGCGGTGGCGAGGAGGGGTGAGGGGGTGAGAAGACGCCCCAGTTCCTCTGCCGCCAGCGCGAGTTCGGTCGCCGAGCAGCCGACTCCGCCGTAGGTCTCGGGGAGGGCGAGGCCCGGCAGGCCGAGTTGCTCGGCGAGGGCCCTCCACAGGGCGGGGTCGTGCCCGGCCGGGGTGTCGATGGCGGCCCGCAGCTCCTCCGAGCCGCACCTCTTGTGCAGCAGTTCGCGGAGAGTACGGCGGATCTCGTCCTGTTCGGCGGTGAAACCGGCGTCCATCGCTGCCCCTTCCCTCCGGAACTGACGGTCCGTCATATTAGGAGGACCGGGTCGAGATGCACAGAGGGAGAGGCCTGTCGTGGCTGACGGAAACCGGAAAGTGGCCGTGGTCGGAGCCGCCCTCTCCGACTGCGGCCGAGTGGACGACGCGACGCCGTACACCCTGCACGCCCAAGCCGCCCGCCGGGCCCTCGCGGACGCCGGGCTCGACCGCTCCCTGGTCGACGGCTTCGCCTCCGCCGGCACCGGCGTCCTCGCGCCGGTCGAGGTGGCCGAGTATCTGGGCCTGCGCCCGACCTGGGTCGACTCCACCTCGGTGGGCGGCTCGACCTGGGAGGTCATGGCGGCGCACGCGGCCGACGCGATAGCGGCCGGGCATGCGAACGCGGTCCTGCTGGTCTACGGCTCGACAGCCCGCGCGGACATCAGGGCGGGCCGGAGGACCGGCAACCTCTCCTTCGGAGCCCGCGGCCCGCTCCAGTTCGAGGTGCCGTACGGCCACACGCTCATCGCCAGGTACGCGATGGCCGCGCGCCGCCACATGATCGAACACGGGACGACCATCGAGCAGTTGGCCGAGGTGGCGGTGCAGGCGCGGCAGAACGCGGCGTTGAACCCGGAGGCGATGTTCCGGGACCCGATCACCATCGACGACGTCCTGTCGGGACCGATGATCGCGGACCCCTTCACCAAGCTGCACTGCTGCATCCGCTCCGACGGCGGCGCGGCGGTGCTGCTGGCGGCGGAGGAGTACGTACGCGACTGCCGCAAGGCGCCGGTGTGGGTGCTGGGGAGCGGGGAGTGCGTGTCCCACTCCGCCATGTCCGAGTGGGAGGACTTCACGGTGTCGCCGGCGGCGGTGAGCGGGCGGCTGGCGTTCGAGCGGGCGGGGGTGCGGCCGACGGAGATCGACGTGGCGGAGATCTACGACGCCTTCACGTACATGACGCTGGTGACGCTGGAGGATCTGGGCTTCTGCAAGAAGGGGGAGGGCGGGGCGTTCGTGCAGGCGCGGGAGCTGCCGGTGAACACGGACGGGGGCGGACTGTCGGCCCAACATCCCGGTATGCGGGGGCTGTTCCTGCTGGTGGAGGCGGTGCGGCAGCTTCGCGGCGAGGGCGAGGCGCGGCAAGTGTGGCGCGGCGAGGGGGAGTTGCCGCGCCTCGCGGTGGCGTCCGGGACGGGTGGGTGGTTCTGCTCGTCGGGGACGGTCGTGCTCGGCAGGGCTTAGAGGACGGCCCGCTGCCCGGCACGAACGTCTCCGCCGGCAGCGAGGCCCATCCGGTGAGCGTGGCCTGCCCGACGTCGTGGGGCTGCTCAACGGCGAGGGAGGAGGGCGCCGCGAGGGCGGCCGTCAGGGCGACGGCACTGAGCATGATCGAGGTTCTTCTCATGGCGGGCGCGGTAGGGCAGGCGACGCCGGCCGGTGGGGAACAGGCACCCGTCGGCCTTCGTTGTGCACCACAGCACAGGACGACTCGTCGATCCGCAGGAGGAGACCGGAAATGGCCCTGACCCGCGAACAGCGCGAGCAGTTCCTCGCAGAACCTCATGTCGCCGCACTGGCGGTGCACGCGGGGGAGGGGCGCGGCCCCCTGACCGTGCCGATCTGGTACCAGGTCGAGGACGACGGCAACATGTGGATCATGACCGGGCTGGACTCGCGGAAGAACCAGCTGATCAGCGCGGCGGGCCGGTACACGCTCATGGTCGACCGGCTGGAGCCGACGATCCGGTACGTATCGGTGGAAGGCCCGGTCGTGGAGACGGTGCCTGCGACGATCGATGACCTGCGGGAGATCGCGGCGCGGTATCTGCCCGCGGACAAGGTCGATGGATACGTGGACTTCGCCTGGAAGAACCACGGCGAGCAGGTGGTCGTACGGATGCGGCCCGAGCGTTGGGTGTCCTCGGACCTGGGAACCGTCTGACAATCGGTGCATGGATCTTCATGAGCTGCTGAGGTCACTGCGGGTGTGGGACCCGGAGGTGACCGAGTTGCCGCCCTTCGACCCGGGGTCGGCGCCGGCCGAGCCGCTGCCGCTGTTCGCGAACTGGTTCGCGGAGGCGGTGACGGCGGGGCAGATCGAGCCGCACACCATGTCGCTGGCCACTTCCGACGAGGAGGGCCGCCCTGACGTACGGACCGTGATGCTGCACGGGGCGGACGCGGACGGCTGGTCGTTCGCCACGCATGTCAGCAGCAGGAAGGGGCGGCAGCTGGCGGCACGGCCGTATGCCGCGCTGGGCTTCTACTGGCCGGTGCTGGGGCGGCAGGTGCGGGTGCGGGGGCCGGTGACGGCGGCGCCGTCGGTGGAGAGCCAAGCCGATCTGCACGCCCGCTCGACCGGCGCCCTGGCCGCCGCGCTCACCGGCCGGCAGAGCGAAGTCCTCGGCTCCCTGGAGGAGTTGGCGCGGGCCTCGGCCGAGTCCTGGGCGCGGGCCCAGCAGGAAGCGGACGCCCCTGTCCCCACCTGGACCCTCTACCGCCTGCTCCCGCAGGAGGTGGAGTTCTTCCAGGGCGACGAGAAGCGTCAGCACGTACGGCTGAACTACCGCCGTACCGGCAAAGGTTGGGCCCGGGAGCTTCTCTGGCCTTAGGTACCCGAACCGCCCTGGAAGTCGTACACCTCGAAGTCCGCCACCGCCCGGTAGCCGAGCCGCTGGTAGAGGACGTTGCTGGTGTTGTTGGCCATGTCGGTGAAGAGGAGGACCTCCTCCGCGCCGGCGCGGACGGCGGCGCGGCTGACCACGACCGTCACCGCGCCGGCGTAACCGCGTCCGCGCAGGTGGGGCGGGGTGTAGACGGGGGCGATACGGACCTGTCCCGCGACCATCGGGGTGACCCCGCACATGGAGAGGGGCGTGCCGTCGAGGCCCTCCCACAGGGTGACGCCGCCGTAGGCGATGCGGTGGTCGGCCCAGGACTCGATTTCCTCGGCGGCGGTTTCCCCCACGCTCTGGGTGAACTCGCGGTACCAGCGGATCAGTTGGTCCCTGTCCTTCTCGCCCGCCACCCGCGCACTGCCCTCCGGTACGGGCCGCGGTGTCATCAATGTGCCGAGCCGGTAGAGCCGTTGGCGCTGACGCAGGGCCGAGGTCGCGCCCGTGTGGCGCTGCCAGGAGCGGACGAAGGCGGTGGTCGTCTCGCGGGTGCCGATGATGCCCGGCACCGGGTGACCGGTGGCGACGAGGTGGGCGGCGAGGGCGTCGGTCTCGTCGGCGGTGAGCGGGGTGACGTTGAGCCGGTAGGGCGGGGTGCGGAAGTAGGCTCCACGCACCTGTCCGTCCCGTTCCATCACCCCGAACACGGGCGGTTCGTCACCGCCGTACGCGCGCAGCCCGCGCATCCGCAGCGACTCCGTCACCGTCAGGGCGACGGTGTGCAGATCGGGGCGCGACCGCAGGAAGCCACCGGCGTGGCCGAGGAAGCGGTCGAGGTCTTCGGTGACGTACCAGTCGTCCGAGCGCATGTCTCATGATCCCGCGTCTGTACGGGACTTGGCCATGCCTTTCCGGGGTGAACACACGGCCGTCACATCGACGCGAGAGTCACGCCCTCATGACGCATCCGGATCCGGATCATCCGCAAGCCGCGCGTGCAGATGCATGTCCCGGTAGGCGTCGTGGCGACCCGCCTCCCACATCGCGCCGCGCAGGGTCCCCTCGTACGTGAAACCGCAGCGCTCGGCGATGTGGCAGGAGGATACGTGGCCCACGGCGTGATCGAGTTCCAGGCGGTGCAGGCCCAGATCGGTGAGCGCCCAGCGGGCGGCCAGGGTGAGCGCCCGGGTCGCGAGTCCGTGTCCGCGCGCCTCGGGGAGGACCCAGTAGCCGACGCGCGCTGTGTTCATCACACGGTTGATGACGTTGACGCCGATGTGCCCGAGCGGCCGCCCGGTCACCGGGTCCGCGATGCAGTACGGCGCCGCCGCGCCCTCCGCCGCGGTCTGCGCCGACGCCCGCAGCTGGTCGCGCGCGGTGTCGAGGTCCGTGGTGAACCTCAGGGGGGTGTTCCAGCGCCGGAACTCGGGGTCGGTGCGTCCGCGCAGCCAGGCCTCGGCGTCGGCCTCCGACTCCGGGTCCCAGGGGCGCAGCCAGAGGTGCGGGGTGCGCAGGCCGGGGAGGGAGGCTGCCGTGTAGCGCCGGTCGTCGAGGGCCATGAGGCCATTGAAGCCGCTCGCTCATTCATGCGCATGGGAGTGCGTGCTTTCGCGGGCGGAACACGGGCACCCCGTCCCGGAACCCCGCCTCCAGTTCCATCCCGGCCCGCAGTGGCGCCTCCCCCTCCGACCCGGTCCACTCCACGATCTCCGTCATCATCCGGGGGCCCTCGGCCAGGTCGACGACGGCGGCGACGTACGGCGTGCGCTCGCCGAAGGGCGGGAGGTCGTTGCGGTGCACGGTTGACCAGGTGTAGAGCGTGGCCCGGCCGCTCGCGGTCTCCCAGGCCACGTCCTCGCTCCAGCAGTACGGGCAGAACTCGCGGGGGTAGTGATGGGCCCGCCCGCAGGCCCGGCAGCGGCGGACCAGCAGGCGGCCCTGTGCCGCCGCGTCCCAGTAGGGGCGGGTGAAGGCGTCGGGCTCGGGGACGTCGAAGGCGGCTTGCGGCGCCATCAGAAGAGCCCCAGCGCGTTGTCCAGGGACCAGGTCTGCCAGGACATTCCGAACAGGGCGACGACCGAGATCAGCGCCATCATCGAGTTCTGGCCCTGTTCCGCCCAGTCGTGGATCATCAGCGCGAAGTAGACGCCGTTGAGCAGCAGGCCGGCGACCAGGGCGACCGGGGTCAGGAAGCCCGCGATCAGGCCCAGTCCGAGGGCGAGTTCGGCGTACGCGACGACGTACGCCATGGTCCGCGGGCGGGGCGCGACGACCACGTCGAAGCCGGAACGTACGGCGTTCCAGCGGTGCTTGGCCGCCACATCCGCCGCCCAGGCGATCCCGCCGCCCTGGAACCAGCTCTTCTTGTCCTTGTGCCGCCAGCTCTCCAGCCACCACAGACCGAGGCCTATGCGGAGCACGGCCAGCCATTCCGCGCCACTGAGCCAGATCGAATCCATGGATCTGACGGTACGTCAGGTATGGTTTCGAGGGGAACCCCCGGCTGTGCGTTCGCCATGAAGCTGTGAGGTCCCCACGAAAGGGCCCGAACTGTTGGCAATTTTGTCACCAGTACGGCTGCCTTCGCGGCGTCGGCGCGGCGGCCGGAGTGGCCGCGGCCGAGGCCAGGCAACCCCCTGAGCCGCGGTACCGGTTTCCCGTCATGGCTCCGGCCGCGGCGACAGTCACGGCTGCCGGTCGCCGCGAGGGCTGAGGCTCTCCTCCGAAACCCCACAACCAGACGCCGTACGCCACCGGCCCCACCCACTCCTCCTGCAGGCGTGATCAATCCGCAACCAATTCCGGTCTTGACCGAGACCCATCAACGGGGTGCGTGATTACGCTCGCGCTCATGGCCGACTCCACAGCGCACTCACCAGCCGACGCGGACCGCCCGGTGTACGTCATCGGCGGCGGTCCCGGCGGGCTCGCCGTCGCGCACACCCTGCGCGCCCGGGGCATACGCGCCGTCGTCCTGGAGAAGTCCGACCACGTCGGCGCCTCCTGGCGCGGCCACTACGACCGGCTGCGCCTGCACACCACCCGCCGTCTCTCGGGCCTTCCCGGGCTGCCGATGCCCCGCCGGTTCGGGCGGTGGGTGGCCCGGGACGACGTGGTGCGGTACCTGGAGAAGTACGCCGAGCACCACGAGCTGGAGATCGTCACCGGCGTCGAGGTCTCCCGCGTGGACCGGGCACCCGACGGCAACGGCTGGCTCCTGCACGCCACCGGCGGCCGCGAACTGACCGGCGCCGCGGTGGTCGTCGCCACCGGCTACAACCACACCCCCCGGCTCCCGGACTGGCCCGGCCGCGCCACCTACACCGGCGAACTCCTGCACGCCTCCGCCTACCGCAACCCCGAGCCGTACGCCGGCCGTGACGTCCTCGTCGTCGGTGTCGGCAACACCGGCGCCGAGATCGCCGTCGACCTGGTCGAGGGCGGCGCCTCCCGGGTACGGCTGTCGGTGCGCACCGCCCCGCACATCGTGCGCCGCTCCACGGCCGGCTGGGCCGCCCAGTACTCGGGCGTGCTGTGCCGACGCCTGCCGGTCGCCCTGGTCGACCGCATGTCCGGCCCGCTGGCGAAGCTGAGCGTGCCGGACCTGTCGGCGCAGGGCCTCCCCCGCCCGGACACCGGCCTGTACAGCCGGGTCCTCGAAGGGGCCGTCCCCGTGCAGGACGTCGGTCTCATCGACGCCGTCCGCAAGGGCCGGGTCGAGGTCGTGGCCGCCGTCGACGGCTTCGACGACGGCAAGGTACGCCTCGCCGACGGCACCCTGGTCGAGCCGGACGCCGTCATCGCCGCCACCGGCTATGTCCGCGCCCTGGAGTCCCTCGTCGGCCACCTCGACATCCTCGACGCCCGCGGCAGACCGGTCGTCCACGGCGCCCGCACCCCGGCCCACACCCCCGGCCTGTACTTCACCGGCTTCACCAACCCCATCAGCGGCATGCTCCGGGAACTGGCCATGGACGCCGAGAGGATCGCCAAGGCCGTGGTGAAGGAGGCCGGGAACCGGGTGTCCAAGCTGCCGGTCACCTGAGATTCTCTGCCTGGGAGCCGCTCCTCCACGCAACTTTGCCTGCACAGCCATTCCTGACGACGCGTCAGTTCCAGTAATCTGACAGTGCGTCAGTTAATCGCTGTCACACAGGAGCGGGCGGACCGATGCTTGGATCAACCCACGGCACCCTCACCACCGACTCCCGCCGGGCCCGGGTCATCGCCTGTGGCGAGCAGCCCGGCCCCGCCGTCCACGGCCGCCCGGCCGAGGTCGACGATCTCGATGTCAGCGGGCGTCCGCTGTATGCGGGCGTCCCCGATCTGGACCGCTTCTTCCGGCCCGAGTCGGTCGCCGTGATCGGCGCCTCCGACGCCGACGGCCGACCCAACACGGGCGTCACCCGGCAACTCCTCGCCTGGTCCGAGCGGGTCGGCGCCCGGCTCCATCCCGTGCACCCGAGCCGCCCGTCCGTCTTCGGCATCCCCTGCTCTCCTTCCGTAGCCGACCTGCCCGAGCAGGTCGATCTCGCCGTACTGCTGGTCGCCGACCCCCTTCCCGTGATCGAGGAACTGGCCGAGGCCAAGGTCAAGTTCGCGGTGGTCTTCGCCTCCGGGTTCGCCGAGACCGGCGAGGAGGGCGCCGCCGCACAGGCCCGGCTCGCCGCCGCCGTCCAGCGGTCCGGGATGCGGCTGCTGGGCCCCAACACCAACCTCAACGCCTTCGAGGAGTTCCGCACCGACCTCGAAGGACCGGCCATCGCCCTGATCACCCAGTCCGGACACCAGGGCCGCCCCGTCTTCGCCCTCCAGGAACTCGGCGTCCGCCTCTCCCACTGGGCGCCCACCGGCAACGAGGCCGATCTGGAAACCTCCGACTTCATCTCCTACTTCGCCGAACGCCCCGAGGTGGGCGCCATCGCCTGTTACATGGAGGGCCTGAAGGACGGCCGCTCCTTCCTGCTCGCCGCCGACCGGGCCGCCCGGCGCAGGGTGCCGGTCGTCGCGGTCAAGGTGGGCCGCACCGAGACCGGCGCCCGCACGGCCGCCTCACACACCGGCACGCTGACCGGCGCGGACGCGGTGGTGGACGCGGCGATGCGGCAGTACGGAGTGATCCGCGTCGACGGCCTCGACGAACTCCAGGACACCGCCGCCCTGTTGGCCAGGGCCCGGCCGCCGCGCGCCGACGGCGTCGTCGTCTATTCGATCTCGGGCGGCACGGGCGCGCACTTCGCGGACCTGGCGACCGAGGCGGGACTGCGGCTGCCGGTGCTGTCCCAGGCCAGGCAGGACGAGCTGCACCAGTGGATACCCGAGTATCTGAGCGTGGCCAACCCGGTCGACAACGGTGGCCATCCGGTCGGTGACTGGCGCGGCCGGAAGATCATCGACGCGATCCTCGACGACCCGGAGGTGGGCGTCCTCATCTGTCCGGTCACCGGGCCCTTCCCGCCCCTCAGCGACCGGCTCGTGCAGGACCTGGTCGACGCGGCCGAGCGCACCGACAAGCTGGTGTGCGTGGTGTGGGGGTCGCCGGTCGGCACCGAACCCGCCTACCGCGAAGTCCTGCTCGGCTCCTCGCGTGTGGCCACCTTCCGCACGGTCGCCAACTGCATCACCGCGGTCCGCGCCTACCTCGACCACCACCGCTTCGGCACCGGCTACCGCTCCCCCTTCGACCGCGCCCCGCGCACCCCGTCCCCTTCCTTCCGCAAGGCCCAGGCCCTGATGCGCCCAGGACAGCAGCTGAGCGAGCACGCGGCGAAGCAACTGCTGCGGGCGTACGGCATTCGCGTACCGCGCGAGCAGTTGGTGACCAGCGCGGCGGCGGCCGTACGGGCGGCGGGCCTGGTCGGCTACCCGGTGGTGATGAAGGCGTCCGGCGCGCGGATCGCCCACAAGACCGAGCTCGGCCTGGTCAAGGTCGGTCTCACCTCGGCCAGCCAGGTCCGCGACGCCTACCGGGAGTTGACGGACATCGCGCGGTACGAGGACGTCTCCCTGGACGGCATCCTGGTCTGCCAGATGGTCGAGCGGGGCGTCGAGATGGTCGTGGGCCTGACGCATGACGACCTCTTCGGGCCCACCGTGACCGTCGGGCTCGGCGGGGTACTGGTCGAGGTGCTGCGCGACGCCGCCGTACGTGTGCCGCCCTTCGGGGAGGAGCAGGCGCGGGACATGCTCCATGAACTGCGCGGGCGGGCCCTCCTCGACGGGGTCCGGGGGCGGCCCCCCGCGGACACGGACGCGCTCGTCGAAGTCGTCCTGCGGGTACAGCGCATGGCGCTGGAGCTCGGGGACGATCTCGCGGAGCTGGACATCAACCCGCTGATGGTGCTGGAGCAGGGGCAGGGAGCGGTGGCGCTGGACGCTTTGGCGGTGTGTCGCTGACATGTCTGATTCCCCCCGTGTGCCCGGGAATTCCGTTGAGTCATTGGTACAGCACGCCACTGACAACGGGGTCTGCCGCATCACGCTCAACCGCCCCGAGGCCCTCAACGCCATCACCCCTGACCAGCGAGAACGCATCGTCGAACTCCTCGCCGAGGCCTCGGCGGACGCGGCGGTCAGGGCAGTCGTCCTCACCGGAACCGGCCGCGGCTTCTGCGCGGGCGCGGATCTGCGGGGCACGTCCACGACCGGTGACCGCCTCCCCGGCGACGTTTCCCGCATGCTCCGCCAGGGCGCCCAGCGCCTCGTCGCCGCCGTCCTCGACTGCGAGAAGCCGGTCATCGCCGCCGTGAACGGCACGGCGGCGGGCCTGGGCGCCCACCTGGCCTTCGCCTGCGATCTGGTCCTCGCCGCGGAATCGGCCCGGTTCATCGAGGTGTTCGTCCGACGGGGTCTCGTCCCCGACGGCGGCGGCGCCTATCTCCTGCCCCGCCTGATCGGTCCTCAACGGGCCAAGGAGCTGATGTTCTTCGGCGACGCCCTGACGGCCGCGGACGCGGAGCGGCTCGGGCTGGTCAACCGGGTCGTCCCGGACGGGGAGTTGGAGAAGACGGCCCGCGAGTGGGCCGAGCGCCTCGCCGCCGGCCCCACCCGCGCCCTCGCCCTGACGAAACAGCTCGTCAACGCCTCCCTCGACAGCGACCGCGCGACCGCCTTCGCGGCGGAGGCGGCGGCGCAGGAGATCAACATGACGACGGAGGATGCGCGGGAGGGGGTGGCGAGCTTCGTGGAGCGGAAGGGTCCCGTTTACAAGGGGCGCTGAGGGTTCAGCGCTGAGGATTCAGGGGCGCTGAGGATTCAGGGGCGCTGAGGATTCAGCGCTGAGGATTCAAGGGCACTGAGGATTCAAGGGCGCCGGCTTCAAGGGCGCTGAGGCTTCAGGATCCGCAGATCCCCCGCGTCCGGATCACCGAACAGCACGAACAGCTCGGGGTCCTGCTCGGTGCCGCCGATCACCCAGTACGTGTCCTGCCCGCATCCGCCGTCCAGCGTCAGGGCGACACCGCCCCGGTCCCAGCGAACGTCCTCCCGCTTCAGGGACCAGGTGCCGGTGCCGTCGCAGACGGTGTAAGGGGGGTCGGACCCGAAGCCGGAGCGGAGGGGCAGCTCGGTCAGCTCGGCCCTTCCGCCCGGAGCCAGCCGCAGAACCGCCCCGTCGTCGCCCCGCCAGACGCCGGTGAGCTGCCCCGCGGAGAGGACGGGAGGTTCGTACCCCTTGATCAGCCCCGCGCTCCCCGCCGGCGCGCCGGCCACGCCGACCACGACGAACAACGCGAAGGAGGCCAGCCCCGAGCGGAACCAGACGCCCCAGAATCCCCACCGGGGACGCCTGGGGACGTAGGCCATGGCGAGGGCGGGAAAGATCCCGAGGGCCCCGAACAACAGGGCGGTGCCGAGGAAGGGCCAGTCCCACAGCACCGTGGTCAGCGCCGCCCAGCTCACGCCGATCAGCACGCTGCCCGCCTGATGCCAGGCCCAGCGCGGCCCACGCGCGCGTGCGACGACGAGCCCGGCCAGGCAACCGGCCGGCGGGGACTGTGCCAGCGCATGCAGAAGCCCCAGCACGGGCAGGACCAGCGGGGCGAAGACGAGCACGCAGGCGATGCCCATCGAGTTGAACCCTCGGCCGTAGGTATCGCCGGACTGCTCGCCGATCCACCAGACCAGCCAGACCACCGGAAGCTGACCGGCGGCCTTCGGCGGCGGCCGCGTAAAGCTCACGCAACGGCCTCGTCGAGCCGTCCCGCTGTCTCTCTCCCCACCCCATGCGCGCAGCGTACGCACGCGGGCCGAGCGCCCCGGCACACCCCTTCCAATCTGACACCCCGTCAGCTTCAATGGGTGACGTGATGGGACACGCAGGGATGGCCGCAGCCGCCGTCCGCTACCTCAGGTCGGTCGACGCCCCGCGCGTGGAGCCGTTGCCGCGGCCCGAGTTGCGGTGTGTCGGCGAGGACGAGCGGGCGACGGTCGGTCAGGCCGAGTTCCGTCGGGTGCTCGGGAACTTCGCGACCGGGGTGACCGTTGTCACGTCACCTGCCGCCGACGGCGAGGCCTCCCCCGCCGGCTTCGCCTGCCAGTCCTTCTCCTCCCTCTCCCTCGACCCACCCCTGATCGCCTTCATGGTCGGCCGTACATCGACGACCTGGCCGCGCATCGCCCGCGCGGGCGTCTTCTGCGTCAACGTCCTGGGCGCCCACCAGGGCGACCTGTGCCGCGGCTTCGCGGTCAGCGGCGGCGACAAGTTCGCCGGGGTCCCCTACGACGCGGCACCGGCGTCCGGCTCACCACGCATCGAGGGCGCCCTGGCCTGGGTGGACTGCACGATCCACGCGGTCCACACGGGCGGCGACCACCTCATCGTGGTGGGGCGGGTGGACGCGCTGGGGGCGACCGAGGAGGACGCGGAGCCGTTGCTGTTCCACCGGGGCCGGTTCCTCTGACCCTCACACGGCGACCTGCGGAGCGCCCTGGCGTCGGATCACCAGCGCCATCAGCGCAGCCACCGCGCACAGCGCCCCGGACGCATACCAAACGACGTCATACGACCCGAACTGAGCTGACCCCGGATTCGTGGAGTCCCTGAAGCCAGGCTTATGATCCCGGCCCGAAGGAGAACCACGAGCAGTGCCAGCACCACGCAAATACCCGGATGAGCTCCGTGAGCGGGCGGTCCGTGAGGTCCGCACCACCGGCCGTCCGATCGCACATGTCGCGAAGGACTTGGGCATCCACAAGGAGGCCCTGCGCGGCTGGGTCCGCCCGGCCGAGGCCGACGCCGGGGAACGCGACGACCGGCTGACCACCGGGGAGCACGAGGTGTTGAAACAACTCCGCAAAGAAGTAGCGGAGTTGAGGCGGGCGGACGAGATCCTCAAACCGGCGAGTGCGCTTTTTGCCCAGGAGTTCGACCGTCCCCGGACGAGGCCGACCAGGTGATCGACAGCCTGAAGGAAGACGGCTTCGGGGTCGGGCCCGTATGCCGGGTGCTCGGCTGGTCCGAGTCGGCCTACTACGCCCGCAAGAAGCGGCCGAAGTCTGCCCGCCGGCTCCGTGACGAGCAGCTCATGCCACTGATCCAGCAGATTCATGCCGAGTCGGGCGGCACGTACGGGGCCCGGCGGATCACCCGCGCGCTGCGGCGCAAGGGCGTCGTCGTGGCCCGCTGCAACGTGGAGCGGCTGATGGGCGAGCTGGGCCTGGAGGGCGTGATCCGCGGTCAGCGGCGGCGGACCACCGTGCCGGAGCCGTCGGCGCCCCGCCCGCCGGACCTGGGAGCGCCATGACGGTTCGCTCCGTCTGCCAAAAAGCCGGGGTGTCCTGAGACAGGCGCACAGCCGCGCGGTCAGGCCACCAAGGCACGGACAAGCATCGTGCCCACGGCCCTGCCCTCTGGCGGGTCGATCAGGGACACGCGCACGTCAGAGAAGCCGTGCCCGGTCAGGATGCGCCCCCACTCATCAGGGGTGCGGTCATGCCGCAGTCCGGCTTTGGCGGGCTTGGGCCCCTGACTGCCTGGAGGCAAGTGCGAGAAGGCCAGGGTGCCGCCCGGCGCCATACGCGAGCGGATCAGCGGGAGCAAGGTGTCCGGATCGACGAACCACACGGCACCAAAGATCGAGAGCACGACATCGAACGTCTCGTCCGTCTCGTTCAGGAACGACGTCGCCTCCGCCGTACGGAACGCGATGCCCGGCAGATCGCCCCAGCGCTCCCGTGCGACCGTCTCGCGGGCGGGGGCGATGTCCACCCCTTGACCAGTCGCGCCAAGCGTCACGAGGTGCGCGAGGTTACTGCCGCTCCCCGAGCCGAGTTCGAGCACCCGGCGTCCGGCCACGGGACCGAGAACGCTTCGCGCGTGTTCTCCGGGTTGCGGAGGAGGAGGGCTACCTCCCGCTCCCACACGTCCGGGGTGACGTACGCCTTCGGGTCGCGGATCACTACTGCCGTACTCATGCTGGCTTGCCTCCACGTGCTTGGGGGTCCGTGGTGCTCCGGTCATGTCGCCCACCCCTGCACTTGGGGCACAGGCACGGCGGCATAGGCCAGTAGCGAGGGGTTCCCCGCCCTCACCCTCGTACAGGGTTCGTGGCTTGGTCTGGGTGCCCTCGGCTCTCGGTCGCGTCCCGCGTCGTGCACTTGGCGGGACGCCATCTCGCCGCGCCACCACGCACTGGGCGGAGACGGACCAGCTGCAGCGCCTGTTCCCGGCCATCGGCGTCGACCCGGACGTCCTGTTCATCGACGACGGCGACGTACTGACCTCGGCCGGTGTCGCCGCCGGGATCGACCTGTGCCTGCACATGGTCCGCCGCGACCACGGCACCGCCGTCGCCAACGAGATCGCCCGCCGTACGGTCGTCCCCCCGCACCGCGCCGGCGGCCAGGCGCAGTACATCCACCGTCCGGTGCCCGACCCCCAGCAGGCGACGACGACCGGGGCCCGCGCCTGGGCCCTGGGCCGCCTCCACGAGCCGATCCAGCTGCGGGACATGGCGGCCCAGGAGGCCATGTCGGTACGGACCTTCACCCGCCGCTTCCGCGAGGAGGTCGGGGTCAGCCCCGGTCAGTGGCTCGCCCAGCAGCGCGTCGAACGGGCCCGGCATCTGCTGGAGTCCACCGACCTGTCCATGGACCAGGTGGCCCAGGACTCGGGATTCGGCACGGCGCAGTCGATGCGGCAGCATCTGCAGGCGGCGCTCGGGGTGACGCCGACCGCGTACCGCCGGACCTTCCGTCAGTCCGAGAAGGTCAGCACCGCCCGGGCCACCCGGCCCGCCTCGGCGTCGGCGGCCGCCTTCTCGAAGTCCTCGACCGGGTAGGTCCGGGTCACGAGTTCGTCGAGGAGCAGCCGGCCGGCCCGGTACAGGTCGGCGTAGAGCGCGATGTCCCGCTGCGGGCGCGAGGATCCGTAGCGGCAGCCCAGGATCGACTTGTCCAGGTAGAGGGTCGAGACACGGAAGGACGCCTCGGCGGTGGCCGGTGGCACGCCGAGGAGGATGGCCTGGCCGTGCCGGTCGAGCAGATCGACGGCCTCGCGGATCAGCTCGACGCGTCCGACGCACTCGAAGGCGTGGTCCGCCCCCGTGGGCAGGAGGTCCCGCACCCCCTCCGTGGAGGTCAGGAAGTCGGTCGCACCGAAGCGGCGGGCGATCTCCTCCTTGGCCGGGTTGGAGTCGACGGCGACGATCTTGAGGGCACCCGCGATCCGCGCGCCCTGAATGACATTGAGCCCGATTCCGCCGGTCCCGATCACCACCACCCTGTCTCCGCGATCCACCCGCGCCCGGTTGAGCACGGCCCCCACCCCGGTCAGCACCCCGCACCCGATCAACGCGGCGGACACCAGCGGAAGTTCCTTCGGAATCCGCACCGCCTGCACCGCCTTCACCACCGTCCGCTCGGCGAAGGCGGAGTTGGACGCGAACTGGTACACCGAGCGCCCACCCCGCAGGAAGGGCTGTCCCGGCCGCCCGATCGCCTGCCGGCACATGGTCGGCCGCCCCCGGTCGCACTCCGCGCACGCACCGCAGTTGGCGAGCGTGGACAGCGCCACATGATCCCCGGGCACGACATGCGAGACCCCCGCCCCGACGGCCTCCACCACCCCCGCGCCCTCGTGGCCGAGCACCACAGGAACGGGGAAAGGTATGGTCCCGTCCACCACGGACAGATCGCTGTGACACAGCCCCGCCGCCGCGATCGCGACCCGCACCTCACCCGGCCCGGGCTCCCGCACCTCCAGGTCGTCCACGACCTCGGTCCGCTTCCCGTCGAACAGCACACCGCGCATCAGACGACCCCCTTGGGCTCCCTGGGCAGACCGAGCACCCGCTCGGCGATGATCGTGCGCTGGACCTGGTCCGAGCCGCCGTAGATGGTGTCGGCCCGGGAGAACAGGAACAGATGCTGAAGCGGATCGAGTTCGTACGGCGCGGAGGGCGCCCAGTCGACGGGACCGACCGCGGCCCCGGCACCCCGCACCGCCACCGCCAGCTCCCCGAGCCGCTGATGCCACCCGGCCCACAGGAGCTTGGCCACGCTGGAGGCGCCCGCGTCACCGGAGCCGCCCAGGGTGCGCAGGGCGTTCCAGCGCATGGTGCGCAGCTCGGCCCACTGCCGGACGAGCCGGTCCCGTAGGACGGGATCCGCCACCGCTCCGGTCTCCACCGCCACCTTCACGACCCGCTCCAGCTCCCGTGCGAAGCCGATCTGCTGGGCCAGCGTGGACACCCCGCGCTCGAACCCGAGCAGGCTCATCGCCACCTGCCAGCCCTGGCCCTCGCCGCCGACGACGTGCTCCACGCGCGCGTGCGCGCCGTCGAAGAAGACCTCGTTGAAGTCGCTGGTGCCGGTCAACTGCCGGATGGGACGGACGTCGATGCGGTCCGGCTGGTCCATCGGGACGAGGAGGAAGCTGAGCCCCTGATGGCGACGGGAGCCCGGTTCCGTACGGGCCAGGACGAAACACCAGTCGGCCTCGTGCGCGAGGGACGTCCAGATCTTCTGCCCGGTGATGCGGTACCCGCCCCGCACGTCCCGCACGGCCACGGTCCGCACGGCGGCCAGATCCGACCCGGCTCCGGGCTCGCTGTATCCCTGGCACCACAGCTCGTCACCGGCGGCTATGGGCGGCAGGAATCGGCCCTTCTGCTCCTCGGTGCCATGCGCGAGCAGGGTCGGCGCCAGCAGCTTCTCGCCGATGTGCCCCGAGCGCGGGGGCGCGCCGGACCGCGCGTACTCCTCGGCCCAGGCGACCTGTTGGGTGAGCGTGGCGGACCGGTTCCCGTACCCGGTCGCGGTCCAGGAGAGCCCGATCCATCCGGCCGCTCCGAGGGTGCGTTCCCAGGTACGGCGGTCCAGATCGGGGTCGGCATGGGCGCGGAGCCAGGCCTTGGCCTCCGCACGGAACGCCTCGTCGTCGGCACTGAATCCGAAATCCACAGGGCTCTCCTCTACGAGGCGTTGGGCGGCCGGAGCAACGGCATGGGATCCGCTCCCACCGTTCCGGGCAGAAACTCCGCGATCCGTTCCGGCGTCCACGACCCCTCCGCGTACGCGGCCCGCAATTCCCTGGGCTGAGCCCACACCGCCAGCTTGGGCCCGGCGATCGTGTACACCTGCCCGGTGATCCCGTGCTCCTTGGCCCGGTCCGACAGCAGATAGACGACGAGCGCCGCCACATCCTCCGGCTCCCCGATCTCCGCCAGCTCCATGGGAACCTTCGCCGACATCCGCGTACGGGCGACCGGTGCCACCGCATTGGCGGTCACCCCGTACTTGTTCAGGCCCAGCGCGGCACTCCGTACCAGCGAAATGATCCCGCCTTTCGCCGCGCTGTAATTGGCCTGCGAAACGGACCCCTGATGGTTCCCGCTGGTAAAACCGATCAAGGTTCCGGAACGCTGTCCCCGCATCACCGCGGAGGCCGCGCGGAATACCGTGAACGTCCCCTTGAGGTGGGTGGCGATCACCGGATCCCACTCCTCCTCGGTCATGTTGAACAGCATCCGCTCACGCAGAATCCCGGCGACACACACGACCCCGTCGATCCGCCCGTACGACGACACGGCCGCGTCCACGACGCGCTGCCCGCCCGCCATGGTGGAGATGTCGTCGGCCACCGCGACCGCCTCTCCCCCGGCGGCCTCGATCTCCTTGACGACGCCCTCGGCGACCTCGCTCGTCGGTGAGGCGCCGTCCACCGCGACCCCGTAGTCGTTGACGACGACCCGCGCCCTCTCGGCCGCCGCCGCCAGCGCCACCGCCCGGCCGATCCCCCGTCCCGCGCCGGTCACGGCGACGACCTTGCCTGCCAAGAAGTTCCCCACGCCCGGCCCCTTCCCGCGGTTTCTGACGGACCGTTAGATTTTATGACCCGTCGGACTGTCGGAGACAAGCCCCGGGGAGGGACCGATGTCACTGCCGGACGCGTTCCATGAGATCGCCAAGCGCGTGAACAACTGGGGCCGTTGGGGGGCGGACGACGAGATCGGCACCCTCAACCTGATCACCGAGGAGGTCGTCCGCGAGGCGGCGGCCTGTGTCCGCACCGGACGGCGGATCCCGCTCGCGCTGCCGCTGCGCCAGGACGGCGTGCAGACCGGGATGATCCCCGGGCGGATCAACCCTCTGCACGTCATGGTGCAGATCAATCAGGAGATCTTCGGCCCGGGCACGGTCGCGTGCAGCGACGACGCCGTGACCATGGGCCTGCAGGCGGGCACCCATTGGGACGCGCTGACGCATGTCTCGCACTCGGGCCGGCTCTACAACGGCCGCCCGGCCGGCACGATCACCGCGCACGGAGGCGCCGAGTTCGCCGGGATGGCCACCGCGCGGCACATCGTCTCGCGCGGGGTGCTGCTCGACGTGGCACGCGCGCGTGGCGTGGAACGGCTCGACGGTGCGCACGCCGTGACGCCCGAGGACCTGGAGGCGGCCGAGGAACTCGCGGGCACGCGCGTGCGGGCCGGCGACATCGTGCTCGTACGCACCGGGCAGATGCAGGTATGCCTCGCCGGGGACAAGCACGGTTACGGCTATCCGTCGCCGGGGCTCTCGGTCCGCACCCCGGAGTGGTTCCACGCGCGCGATGTGGCCGCCGTCGCCAACGACACCCTCACCTTCGAGATCTTCCCGCCGGAGATCGAGGACCTGTGGCTGCCCGTGCACGCCCTCGACCTGGTGGAGATGGGGATGCCGCAGGGGCAGAACTGGAATCTGGAAGAGTTGTCCACAGCCTGTGGACAAGAAAAGCGGTACGCCTTCCTGCTGTCGGCGACGCCCGAGCCCTTCGTCGGCGCGACGGGGGCTCCGGTGGCGCCGGTCGCCGTACTGTGAGTCCCGGATATGCGGCTGGCGGCGCGCGATCCGCCCGCCCCGAGCACGGCAGCGCGCACCGCCATCCGACTCCGGCGCTCCCGCCCCGGCTGCCCCTCGGGCCCTGAGGGAGCCGACGCCGAATCACGACCCACACTCGTCGAGGGCTTCCGTCACCGAAACCCTCGTCGTCCCCTCACGGCGAATCGCTGAACACAAGCGTGATCAAATGGACACGCGCCGTCAACACCTCATCGGGGATTTATTACTTACGCCCTATTTGCGACAGGCGCACGTTGAAGCATGTCCCGGCGCATCGCACCACGTCCGGCGCAAGGATTCCGGGCCTGACACCCGCGGACACCGACGCGCACACCGCGGGCGCCGTCACACCGCCTCGAAGGCCAGCCCTTCAAGGGCTCCGCCGCCGTAGGCCACCGCGCGTGCGCGCCCCTCGGCGCACTGGTCCAGTTCGCACCAGATCCGCTTGCCGGGGCCGTCGGGCATCCAGCCCCAGCGGTCCGCGAGGCCGTCGACAAGGGCGAGACCCCGGCCGCCCGTCTCGCCGCCGCCCGCGCAACGCGGCACCGGCGCCCGGCCGCTGGCGTCCACCACTTCCAGACGTACGGTGACCGACTCGGTGCCTGTCGCCACCCCGGGCAGGAAGAGCCGCAGCACGGCCGGACAGCCGGTGTGCACCACGGCGTTGGTGACCAGTTCGGACACGAGCAGGATGAGCGTCTCGGACAGCGACTCGTCGACCCCTATCCCGGATCCGGCGAGCCGCGAGCGGGCCCACCTCCGGGCTCGCCCCACCTCAGCGGGGTCGGGCCGGATCTCCAGCTGCACTTGAAGCACCTGCACCGCTCACACCATCCGAACCGGCGGACTCATAGCCCCGCGCCTCACGAGGGCCACGATCGTAGCCATTTTTTGCATGACCAGAACAATGGCCGGAGCCAGGGTCACGGAACGTGAATCCCTTACGAGAAAGCATGGTTGACGTACAGTCACCCCAACAAGCGCTTCGGGCATATTCCAGCGCGAAGGAGTACCCGTGCGGGATACTGTGCGACGCACTTGACGGGGAGTCGAACAGGCGGGGGCCGAAACCGCGCCCGCCCTGCGATGACCGGCGCGCACCGCCGGATCCGGAGCGGCCTCAAGGGCAACTCCGGCATGGCTCGTGCTCGGAACCACTCGCATCCCACACAAGGTACCGGAGCAAGGCGCCGACTCCAGGCCGTGACGAGTCACACGTAGGACACAACCCGATATCAACGCTCCGTAGTTCCGGTATGCCACAATCCGCGACACCCGTGACCGCCGCGCTTTCGGATCCGCAGACCAGGAGCCCTTTCGCCCCTCATGCGACCAGATCGGCGGCGAGCAGCTCCTCACTCACCGTGTTTCCACCGCCACGCTGTGCCCGCACCCAGGCCCGCTTGAGATGCAGATGCACCTCGCACTCCCAGGTGAAGCCCATGCCGCCGTACACCTGGAGGCAGTCGCGGGCGCCGCGCACGGCGGCCTCGTCGGCCAGCAGGCGGGCCGCGGCGATGTCGGCGGGGTCCTCGGTCGCGGCGGCCGCGTAGACGGCGGCACGGGCCGTCTCCGCCCGCACCAGCATGTCCGCGCACAGATGCTTCACCGCCTGGAAGGCCCCGACCGGCTGTCCGAACTGTTCGCGGGTCCGGGCGTGTTGCACGGCGAGCTCGCACGCGCGCGTGGCGGTGCCCAACTGCTCGGCGGCGGTGAGGAGGACGGCGAGGGGGTTCGCCTCGCCCTTGTCGACCACTCGGTGAAGCGGGGTCAGGGGGTCCATGGAGCGCAGCGGTACGGCCCCTGCCGCATTCCCGAGGACCACGTCCGCCTGCGCCAGCCACTCCACCAGACCGGCGTCCACGGCCGTCACGACCGTCTCCCCGGTGGCCGCGCCCGGCACCGAGCCCGCCGCGAGCTGGGTGGCGGTCAACGGCCCCGGCAACAGCGCCCGCCCCGCCTCCTCGAACGCCAACACCGCCTCCGGCAGCCCGAGTCCGACCCCGCCGTCGGCCTCGGGCACGCGCAGCGCGAAGAACCCGGCCTCGCCCAGCGCCCGCCACAGCGCCCGGTCCAGCTGGGGCTCGTCCACGGCCGCCCGCAGCGCGTCGGCACCGAAGCGCCGGTCCAGCAGCTCGCGCATTCCTGCCTTCAACGCCTGCTGGTCCTCGGTGAGTTGAAACCGCATCCTCATCGCCCTCTCGGCAGCCCCAGGATCCGCTCGGCCACGATGTTCCGCTGGATCTGCGAGGTGCCGGCCGCGATGGTGTACGACAGCGACGAGAGCCGGTCGAGGACCCAGGGCCTGTCGAGGTCGAGGGCGTCGGGCCCGAGGACGTCGGCGGCGGCGTCGTAGAGCTCCTGGCGGGCGTGCGAATACCTCAGTTTGAAAACCGAACCCCCGATGCCGGGCACTCCGCTCGCCGACGCCTCGCTCACGTTCCACTGCGTCAGCCGCCACAGCGCGCGCAACTCTGCGTTCAGGCGGCCGAGCCTGCGCCGGAGCACCGGATCGTCCCAGCGGCCGTTCTTGCGGGCCTCCCCGGCCAGTTCGCGCAGGACACGACGGCAGGCCACCACCTCGCCGACGAAGGCCGTGCCGCGCTCGAAGGAGAGGGTCACCATCGTCACGCGCCAGCCGTCGTTCTCCGCGCCGACCCGGTGGGCGGCCGGCACCCGTACCTCGTCGAGGAACACCTCGGCGAACTCGGTGGACCCGGCCAGGGTCCGCAGCGGCCGTACGGTGGCACCGGGCGCGTCCATGCGCAGGGCGAGCCAGGTGATGCCCCGGTGCTTGGGCGCCGAGGGGTCCGTCCGTACCAACAGCTCGCACCAGTCGGCGACTTCGGCGTGCGAGGTCCAGATCTTGGAGCCGGTCACCACATAGTCGTCGCCGTCACGCCACGCGCGCGTGCGCAGCGCCGCGAGGTCGGAGCCCGCGCCGGGTTCGCTGAAGCCCTGGCACCAGACCTCCTCGCCGCGCAGGATCGGCGGCAGCCAGCGCGCCCGCTGTTCGGGGGTGCCCTCGGCGGCGATGGTGGGGCCCGCGTGCAGCAGTCCGACGAAGTTGGCGCCCACATAGGGCGCGCCGGCGCGCTCGGTCTCCTCCAGATAGATCAGCCGGGTGGTCGGGGAAGAGTCCCAGTGGACGTCCGCGTACCCGGCGTCATGGAGCATCCGCTGCCAGCCGAGGTCGTAGGCGCGCCGCCCGGGCCAGTCGGAGGGGGCGGGAGCGGGCGGCAGCTTTGGCAGCATCTCGCCGAGCCACTGCCTCAGGCGCGCCCGGAACTCCTCCTCCTCGGGCGTGTACGCGAGGTCCATACGGCAGCCACCAATCTGACGATTCGTCAGTTCAGGCTAGCCCCGCGCCCCTGGACCGACAAGGCGGCGAGTCCTACGCTCTGCCCACTAACTGACGTACCGTCAGCAAAGGGGCCACCGTGACCGACACCGCACTCGACCTGAGCTCCGCCCGGACCCTGTGGGACCTGCTGGCCCGCCGCGCCGCCCGCACCCCGGACCGGCCCGTCCTCCTCCAGGAGGACCGCTCCTTGAGCTTCGGCGAGCTACGCGCGCGTGCCGAGCGGGTGGCGGCCGGCCTCCACGACATGGGCGTGCGCCCCGGCACGGTCGTCGCCTGGCAGCTCCCCACCCGGATCGAGACGGCCCTGCTCTCCTTCGCCCTGGCCCGCCTCGGCGCCGTACAGTCGCCGGTCATCCCCTTCTACCGGGACCGCGAGGTCGGCTTCGCCCTGCGCGAGTCCAAGGCCGAGTACTTCGCCGTACCGGGCACGTGGCGCGGCCACGACCACACGGAGATGGCGCGGCGGCTCGGCGCGAAGGGGATCTTCGAGGCGTACGACCGGCTCCCCGACGGCGATCCGCGGATCCTGCCCGCTCCGCCCTCCGAGGGCACCTCCGTCCGCTGGATCTACTGGACCTCGGGCACCACCTCCGACCCCAAGGGCGTGCTGCACACGGACCGTTCGCTGATCGCGGGCGGCTCCTGCCTCGCGCACGCGCTGCGCCCGACCGCCGGCGACATCGGCTCGATCGCCTTCCCCTACGCCCACATAGGCGGCCCGGACTACATGGTGATGCTGCTGCTGTACGGCTTCCCCGCGGTGCTGTTCGAGCAGTTCGCGCTGCCCGAGGCGCTGGAAGGCTATCGCCGGCACGGGGTGACGATGGCGGGCGGTTCGACGGCGTTCTACTCGATGTTCCTGACCGAGCAGCGCAAGCAGCCCGGCGCCAAGGTGGTTCCGACGCTCCGGCTGCTGGCGGGCGGTGGGGCGCCGAAGCCGCCGGAGCTGTATCACTGCGTGGTCCGGGAGATGGGGGTGCAGCTGACCCATGGCTACGGCATGACCGAGGTGCCGATGATCACGATGGGCGACCCGGACGACGACCCGGAGCTGCTCGCCACCACCGAGGGGCGGCCGCCCGAGGGGATGGAGATCCGGATCGTGGAGGGGGAGGTGCGGCTGCGCGGGGAGGCGGTGTGCCGGGGTTATCTGGACGCGGAGCAGACCGCGCAGGCCTTCGACGAGGACGGTTTCCTGCGCACCGGCGACCTGGGACTGCTCACCGGCACCGGGCATCTGGTGCTCACCGGGCGGCTGAAGGACGTGATCATCCGCAAGGGCGAGAACATCTCGGCGAAGGAGATAGAGGATCTCCTGCACCGGCATCCGGCGGTCGCGGACGCGGCCGTCATCGGGCTGCCGGATGCCGAGCGCGGGGAACGCGTGTGTGCCGTGGTCGAACAGCCCGAGGGAGCCGGGGAGTTGAGCCTTGCGCAGATCACGTCGTATCTGCGCGCGGAAGGACTGTCCGTACACAAGCTGCCGGAGCAGCTGGAGGTGGTGGACGCCCTTCCGCGCAATGACACGCTGCGCAAGGTGCTCAAGTACAAGCTCAGGGAGCGCTATTCGGGGACGGTGAAGTAGCGGGCGAAGGCGGTCACGATCTCGGACTCCTCCACCCGGCCGTCGCTGTCGGCGTCGAGAGTGGCCGCCGCGGCCCGCGCGACGTCCGCGTTCACGCCGAGGGCGGTCAGCACGCGCGCGGTGTCCGCGAGGGTGGCCGCTCCGTCGCCGTCCCTGTCGGCCACCGCGAGGGCCGCGTGCAGGAAGGGGCGGGCGATCTCGGCGAACCGGTCCGGGTTGTCGCGCAGCCGCTTGACCGCGCCGCCCACGAACTCGTCCCGCGAGATGCGCTGGTCGCCGTCCCGGTCCGCTATTCCCGCCATGCCCTGCCAGAACGCCTCGGCGCCGATGTACAGCGCCTGGCCCTTGTCGGACCGGGCCGCCGTACCGAACTCCGCGAGCAGCGCCTTGGCCGCCGTGTTGAAGTCCGCACGGTCGATATAGCCGTTGCCGTCCTGGTCGAAGGTGGCGAACCGGGCGGCGATCTTGCGCTCGTACTCGCTGCTGACCATGTCTTTTCGTGCCGCCTTTACGTCACGTGGGGTGCGTTCTGGCACGGAGCGTACGACGTCGGGGGCCGTCCGGGAGCGGGAAAGCGACGGTTGTGCCAAGACCGGGGGAATTTTGGGACAACGGTGTGGCAGAGGGGTGGTCCGCTACGCCGACAGCGGCCCCGTCGTCTCGTCGGTGGCCGAGTCCACGTCGGGGTGGACGTCGAACAGGCGGCGCACGCCCAGGGCGCCGAGGACGCGGTTGACGTGGGAGCCCTCGACCGCGCCGTGCGCGGGCAGTATCAGGCGCAGGCGGCCCCGGCAGGAGCGGACGAGCCGGCGGGCGGCGATGAGCACGCCGACGCCGCTGGAGTCGCAGAAGAAGACCTCGGAGAGGTCGAGCACAAGACTGTGACGGCCTTCGGCCACTTCGTCGTGCACACGTTGGCGCAGCACGGGCGAGGTCACCAGATCCAGTTCGCCCGACACCCGCAGCACGGCCCACCCGTCCTGCTCTTCGCAGGTCACCTTGAACGCCACCGCCATGCCTTTCGCTCGCCGGACCCCCCGCAAACGGAAGCCGTCCCTACGCTTCCTTGCAGCGCGGCTGCCCAGCGGCAGTGCCCTGAAACACCGACCCGAAAACAGAAAGTGATGGAAAGAGGCTTGTTTCTGTCGTCTCCGGTCTTGTTCGATCAGTTCTGGACTGGGTAGGCGACGGTTCACTATCACCCGGGGCCCGTCAGGGGGCGCACATTGCGACAAAGGGGCGTGCGCTGTCAGAGGTGCCGACTACATTCGAGGAGATCGTGGGAGCAGGCTTGACCAGGGCGCAGGCACGGTGAGGTGAGGGGGCCGCATGGCGAAGAAGGACGCACCGCCCCGCTGGGACCGCAAGATGCAGCAGCGGCTCGCACGCGGTGAGGCGGCCGCCCTCGGCGAGCTCTACGACCGTTTCGCGTCCCTGGTGCACGGCCTGGCCCACACCGTCCTCGGTGACGAGCGCGCCGCCGACGGCATCACCCGCGAGGTCTTCGCCCACGTCTGGGAGCACCCCGACGCCTACGACCCCAAGCAGGGCCCGCTGCGCTCCTGGGTGGCCACGCTCACTCACCGCCTGGCCGTGCAGCGCCTGCGCGCCACCGAGACCGCCGCGCTGGCCCAGGGCGGCCACGGCACCACCGAGGACCTGGAGCGCAAGGTGCGCCACGCCTCCGTGGCCGCCCGCGCCGACTACATCGTCCAGGCCATGCCGGTGCCGCTGCGCGCCGCCCTGGAGCTGGCCTACTTCCAGCGCCGCGACTACCGCCAGACCGCCGTCGACCTCGGCGTCACCGAGGACGAGGCCCGCCGCCGCCTCCGCCTCGGCCTGCAACTCCTCTCCACCGCCCACGACGCCGGGGCCCCGCCGGGATACGGGGGTGCGGTGTGAACGACGCGGACACGTTCGAGGCGTACGACGAGCACGGGGGAGAGGGCGAGCCCAAGGACGAGCGGGGTGACGAAGGCTACGACGGCCCGGAGCCGGGCGACAAGGACGCGGACGCCGGAGCATCCGGCCCCGGCGGCCCCGGCAACGGCCCGCGCCCCGGCCCCGACCCGGACCAGCCGCCCCGCATACCGCTCCCCCGTTCCTCCGTCGAGGACACCGGCAGGCCACTGCCCGACCTCGCCACGGACCCGGTACCGCTCGTCCTGGAGCACCGCGTGCTGAAGTCGCTGCTCGGCGCGTGGGCGCTGGCCGCGTGTTCGCCGGAGGAGGCGCTCGCCGTCGAGGCGCACCTGGGCGACTGCGGCTCCTGCGCCGACGAGGCGCTGCGGCTGCGCGAGGCCGTGGGCCTGCTGCACAAGGCCGAGACCCTCGACCTGGACCCCGCCCTGCGCACCCGGGTGCTGGAGAGCTGCCTGGAGCGCCGCCCGCCGCGCATCCCGGTGCCGGGCTGGGCGGCGGCGTACGACGCCGAGACGGCGCGTCTGGACGCGTTGCTGCAGGACTTCGGGGACGCCGAGTGGCACGCGCCCGTGCGGCTGCGGTGGTTCCGGTCCGACGAGGCGACGAGCCGCCGTACGACGGTGGCCGGGGTGATCGCCCACCTGCTGACCGTCGACGGCCTGGTGGCGGTCGCCCTGGGCCTCGACGACCCCCTGGGCGACGTCGCGGCCGACCGCCCCACCCCGTCCGCCCGCACCGAGGCGTACTGGCGCGCCTCCCACTTCCCGCCCACCCGCTCGGTACGGGCGCCCTGGCGGGAACAGAGTCACGACCTGGTCCGGACGGCTTCCTTCACCGGCGGCCAGGCAGGCGCAATGCCGGTCTCCTACGGCGACTTCTCGCTGCCGCTGCACGACGCGATGCTGGACCGCGCCTTCGAGTGCTGGGTGCACGCGGAGGACATCGCGGAGGCGGTGGACTACCCGTACGCCCCGCCTTCGGCCCGCCACCTCCACGACATGATCGACCTCGCGGCCCGCATGCTGCCCGCTGCGCTGGCCAGTCGCCGGCGCAATGGGCTGGCAGCGCCGACGAGGGGCCGCCACCTCGGCCTGGCCGGCGGCCCCGGCCGGAGCCTCCGGCTGGAGATCGAGGGTCTGGGCGGCGGTGAGTGGCTGATCCCGCTGGACTCCCCCGCGGCGGTGGGCTCCGCCGAGCAGGAGGTGGCCCATGTGGCGCTGGACGGGGTGGAGTTCTGCCACCTGGCCGCGGGTCATATTCCTCCGGAGGAGGCGGCGGCAGGTCAGGTGGGAGACCGCGAGGCGATCAGGGACGTTCTGTTCGCGGCGGCGGCGTTGAGCAGGATGTAGGGGCGGGTTGCGGATTCGTCGGCGAGTGCGGGTGCGTGGGGGCTGGTCGCGCAGCTCCCCGCGCCCCCAAAGAGATGGGGCACTGGTCCGACTTCAGGGGCGCGGGGAACTGCGCGAGCGACCACGAATCACCCGCAGTCGCCCACGAAACACACGCCCCCGACCTCTCAGGCGAACACAACCGTCCGTCGCCCATTGAGCAGAATCCGACGCTCGGCATGCCACTTGACCGCCCGCGCCAGCGCCTGGCACTCCACATCGCGCCCCACCGCCACCAGCTGATCCGGCGTGACGTCATGCCCGACCCGTTCGACCTCCTGCTCGATGATCGGCCCCTCATCGAGATCGGCCGTCACATAGTGCGCCGTCGCCCCGATCAGCTTCACACCCCGCGTGTGCGCCTGGTGATACGGCTTCGCGCCCTTGAAGCTCGGCAGGAAGGAGTGGTGGATGTTGATGATCCGCCCACTGAGCTGCTTGCAGAGATCATCGGACAGCACCTGCATATACCGGGCGAGAACGACCAGCTCCACGTTCTCCTCGCGCACGATCTCCAGCAACCGCGCCTCGGCCTGCGACTTCGTGTCCTTCGTCACCGGAATGTGGTGGAAAGGAATGTTGTACGAGCCCACCAGCTCGGCAAAGTCCGTGTGGTTGGAGACCACCACCGCGATCTCCACCGGCAGCGCCCCGATCCGCGCGCGGAACAGCAGGTCGTTCAGGCAGTGCCCGAACTTCGAGACCATCAGGACGATGCGCATCTTCTCGTCGGCCCGGTTGATCTGCCAGTCCATCTGGAAGGCGTCACCGATCGCCGCGAAGCTCGCCCGCAGCTTGTCCACCGTCACCGGCGCCTCCGCCGAGAAGTGGACGCGCATGAAGAACAGACCCGTGTCGTGGTCGCCGAACTGCTGACTGTCCTCGATGTTGCAGCCGGTCATGAAGAGGTAGCTCGACACGGCGTGCACGATGCCCTGCTTGTCGGGGCAGGACAGGGTCAGGACGTACTGGTCGGTGGGTACCGCGGCTCGGCCGGACTGCTCGTTCATGCAGGACAGCGTCCCACAAACGGAGCCGTCCGATCACAGCCGTCCCGCTACGCGGACCTCGTCATGATCCGCAGCACCTCCAGCGTGCGCGGCGGCGCGTCCGGGTCGTCCCCGTCGCTCGCCGCCATCCGCACATGGGCGTCCCGCGCGGCGCGCACCGCGTCCGGCCATCCCTGGTGCTCCAGGTACGCGGCGACCGGCGCGTCAGGGCCGACCTGGTGCATGATCCGCAGTACCCGCAGCACGGCGGTGTCGACGAGCGCCGCCTCCTGCGAGTCCCGGAAGATCGTGCCGACGTATTTCTCGGCGGACCAGTTGTCCAGCCAGGTGTCCTCGACCAGGCGGTACACGGCATCGGTGACGTCTCCGTAGCCGTCGGCGCCGGCCAGCCAGGCGTCACGCTGGAACACCGGGTCGGAGAGCATGTGCAGCGCGGAGCGCACATTGCTGCGCCAGCGCCACCACGGCATGTCGTTCAGTGGCATGCCGCCCATGGTGGATGAGCGACGGCCGCGACGGGAAGAGTTCTCCGAACCTTGCACGGTCATCGATCGTACGTTCTCCGCCGGATCGCATACGACGGCCCCCGCAATTCACCTTCGCGTCACCTTTCGTTGACCGTGGGTGACTTCCGGGTTAGCGATGTGGCGGAATCGTGCGTGTCCATGACCGGCAGGCGCGGCTTCCTCAGTACCCACCTCCCCACGTTCACCCGACCCGTCAGAGCCACCGCGAGCAAAGCGGCGGCCCTGGTCGCGTGTGCGTCCCTCGCCGTCGGTTGCGGGGTCATCCCCGGTGTCTCGGGGGGCACCCGGGACGATCCCATCACCGTCATGACCTGGGCACCGCAGGACACCAACGCCACCAACAAGCCCGGCATGCCCGCGCTGGCGCTGGCGTACGCCCGCTGGATCAACTCCCAGGGCGGCATCAACGGCCGCAAGCTCCGGGTCCTGAACTGCAACGACCGCAACGACAGCGTCGCCGCGGCGAAGTGCGCCGAGCGCGCCGTCGAGGAGAAGGTGGTCGCCGTCATCGGCTCCTACAGCCAGTACGGCGACTCCTTCTTCCCCACACTGGAGAGCGCGGGGATCCCCTACATAGGCGGCTACGGCGTCACCGGCGCCGAGTTCACCAGCCCGCTCTCGTACCCCGTCAACGGCGGCCAGCCCAGCCTGCTGGCCGGCCTCGGCCGGGAGCTCGCCAAGGACTGCGGGCCCGTCGCGCTCGTACGGCCCGACAGCATCGCGGGCGACGAGCTGCCCCCGCTGCTGAACTCCGGCCTCTCCGCGGGCGGCCACGCCGACGCGGGTGACCAGCTGGCGGCGGAGGACGCCACCGAGTACTCGGCGCAGTCGCAGAAGGCGCTGCGGTACACCTCCACCGACCCGGTGAGTCCCGGCTGCGTGGTGCCCGCCCTCGGGGACCGCACCAGCACCTTCATGGACTCCTTCCGGCGCGGTCGCGAGGACTACCCCAATGTGCGCACGGCGACCGTGCTGGGCAGCGTCGACCAGACGGTGATCGACGCCTCCGGCGGCAAGTCCGGGCCGTACGAGGGCGCGTACATCACCGGCTGGTATCCCGTGGCCAGCGACAAGCGCTGGGACGAGATGAAGGACGTGATCAACGCACAGGCCTTCGGCGACAACCGCATCGACCCCGCGGACGCCGGAGTGCAGACCACCTGGATCGCGTACACCGTGTTCAGGGCCGTCATCGACTCCCTCGGCGACGGGGAGGTGACCGCCCGCTCGGTCCGCCGGGCCCTGGACAACGGTCTGGAGATCAGCACGGGCGGTCTCACCCCACCGCTGAGCTGGGACTTCTCTGAGAGCCTCGCCCAGGTCGGCCTCCCGCAGCTGGTCAACGCCGACGTGACCCTCCAGGTCGTACGGGACGGCCGGCTGGTGTCGGCCCGGAAGGGCTTCATCGATGTGACGAAGACCCTCCAGCAGGCCGACCTGAGCTGATCAGACCTCAGAGCTGGGTCGGCTGGCGCTCGGTCAGGCCGTACGTCTTCGCGATCGAGTTCCACAGGCCGGCGGCCTTGGCCTTCTCGGTGCTGGCCGTGCCGCTGGCCGCGTTGCCGGCCTGGGTCTGCGGGGTGGCCCGGGCCTGCCCCTTCTTGCAGAGCTGGCCCTTGCGCTGCGCGACCTGGTCGGCCCAGTTCGCGTAGTGGTTGTCGGCCGACGCGGACGCCTGCCAGGCCTTGTTGAGGGCCGTGGTCAGCTCGGTGTTCTGCGGCAGCTTGTCGACGGCGAGCGTGGAGAGCTTGGTCACCAGGTCGTTGCGCTGCTTGGCCGCGTCCCTGAGGTCCTTCGCCGCCTGGGCGAGGTTGGTGCAGGCCTTCACGTCGGCCACGGCGTTGATGACCATGGTCCGGCTGTTGCCGCTGTCGGCCAGCAGCTTGTCCAGTTCGACGGCCTGCTGCTCGACCGGGTCGGCGGACGGGGAGGGCGAGGCGGACCCGCTCGCCGGGGCGGTGGCGGCGACGGTCTTGTTGTCGCTGTCGTCGTCCCCGCCCCCACTGGCCAGCAGCGCGCCCGCGCCTATGCCGAGGACGGCGATACCGACGCCGACGGCCGCGAAGAGCGTGACCTTGGAACCCGTACGGCCGCCCCCGCGGCGCTCCTCGTCGTCGTGCGTCTCGCGCCTCGGGATGAACGGGGGCTGCTGCCGGGCACCGTACCGCTGCGGCTGCGGCTGCTGGAAGCGCGGCATCTGCTGGGTGGAGGCGGCCGGGGGCTCACCGCCCGGCTCCCTGCGGAAGAGGTTGTCGAACTCGGCGGGCGGCTGCCGCTCGCCCTCGCTCGCCGGCACGGGCGCGATGAACTGCGTGGCCTCGGCGTCCGGGTTCGGGGCGGCATGGCGCCGGACCCGGCCCAGCACCTGCGTGCTCTCGGCGGGCGCCTCCGGGGTGACGACCTCGGGCGGCAGCGCCCCGGCGCCGACCGGCGGGATGTACTGGGTCGCGCCGTCGTCGCCGACCGGCGGGATGTACCGGGTGGCGCTGTCGTCCATGACCGGCGGGATGTACTGGGTGGCCCCGTCGTCGCCGTAAGCGGCTGCGGGCGGCAGAGCGCCGGAGGCGGACGGACCGGCCGGAGGCAGCGGTGTCCCCTGACTCGCGTAGGAGCCATAGGGGTCCGCGGGCGGCAGCGGGGCGCCCTGGGTGCCGTAGCCGGTGGGGCCGCCGTACGACGGGGCCGGGGCGCCCTCCGGAGGGAGGGGCTGGGACGGGGCGGCCGGCCGGTCCGGTGCCGCCCAGGGCTGGGCGGGCGGCGGTGTCCAGCCCTGGCCCGGGGGCGGGGCCGCCGGGGGCTGGTGCTGCTGCTCAGGACCCCAGGCACCGTTCCATGCCTGGCCGCCGGGCGGGGCCGCCGGGGCGGGTGGCGGGGCCGGGTGGGCGTGCTGCTGAGGGCCGCCGTGGCCGCCCGTCATGCCCGGGAGCAGGGGCTCTCCTCCGTCGGAGGGCAGCACGATGCCTTCGCGCGCGGGTCGCGCCGAGGGCTCCTCGCCCTGTCCACTCTGCGTCACCGGGACTCCTACGAATGGGGGACCTTCGGAATCGTCGGCTCACGCTACCGGGTCCCGAGAGCCGCGTGCCACGCAGCTCAGGACGTGACGTCCGTCCCTGTGACCGCGGTAACAGAACCGGCCCCCCATCCGCTGACTACGGTCTCCTCTCCGTGCCGACGCCTTCGTTTCCCATGAGTTCACGCGCGCGTGGCCGTACTTTCAGGCCGCCGCCTGCAGCTCAAGACGCGCCCCGAACTCCCGTACCACGGGTTCCTCCCGGTACGGCTCCAACCGCTGCTGGAAGTCCTCCAGATACTCGGCGCCCCGGTTGGAGCGCAGGGTCTCCAGCAGCTCCACGGCCTTCAGGCCGGTGTGGCAGGCCTGTTCGACCTCGCGCTGCTGGACCTGGGCCGTGGCGAGGAGCACATAGCCGATCGCGCGCCGTCGCGCCTTGTTCTCCGGCAGCCCCGCGAGGGACTCCTCCGCGCGCCGCGCCGCCGCCTCGGCCTGTCCGAGGTCACGGTGGCAGTGCGCCAACTCGTCGGCCAGATACGCCTCGTCGAAGTGCGCGATCCACGCCGGATCGTCCCCGGAGGCCGGATCCGCCGACTCCAGCGCGCTCACCGCCCGCCCGGACGCCGCCTGGGCCGCCCGTGCGTCACCCATGAGCGCGTGCCCACGGGCCTCGGCGGCGTAGAACATGGCCTCCGCGCGCGGGGTGACCCGCCCCCGCGCGCCCTCCTGCGCCGCCCGCGCCAACTGCGCGATCTCGCGTGGGTTCCCTAGCTGCGCGGCCAGGTGGCTCATGGACGCGGCGAGGACGTAACCGCCGTAGCCGCGGTCGCCGGCCGCCTGGGCGAGCCGCAGGGCCTGGATGTAGTACCGCTGGGCGAGACCCGGCTGGCCGGTATCGATCGCCATGTAGCCGGCCAGCTCCGTCAACCGGGCCACCGCGGCGAAGAGTTCGCGCCCCACGGCCTCCCGGTACGACCCGGCCAGCAGCCCCGAGACGACGCTGTTGAGGTAGTGCACGACGACCGGGCGCACATGCCCGCTGCCGTACTGGTGGTCCAGGTCGACCAGGGCCTGCGTCATCGCCTTCACGGCGGCGACGTCGGACTGGCCCACGCGCGGGCCCGCCGAGCGCGCGACCTGGGAGTCGGGCGCCGAGATCAGCCAGTCGCGGCTGGGTTCGACGAGCGCCGACGCGGCGACGGACGAGCCGGACAGGAAGTCCCGGCGGCCCACGTCACTGCGCCACAGCTCACACACCTGCTCGATGGCGCCCAGTACGGTCGGCGAGAACTGGAGGCCCACGCCCGAGGCGAGGTTCTTGCCGTTGGCCATGCCGATCTCGTCGATCGTGACCGTACGGCCGAGTTTGCGGCCGAGTGCCTCCGCGATGATCGCCGGAGCGCGTCCGCGTGGCTGCTGTCCGCGCAGCCAACGGGCCACGGACGTCTTGTCGTAGCGCAGGTCGAGGCCGTGCTCGGCGCCGCACATGTTGACCCGGCGGGCCAGCCCGGCGTTCGAGCAGCCCGCTTCCTGGATGAGCGCCTGCAGCCGTTCGTTCGGCTGCCGCGCGACGAGAGGCCTTGCGGCCATGGCGTACCCCCTGTGGCTGCGGTGCCTGCCCACGCACCGAGTTGACGTGTCTTCGTACCGAAAAGATCCGGCCTTGAAGATCAATGCCCCACGGACATACCGAAAATGCGAGGCATGCGAGGATTGCCGGGGTAAAGGTGAAACCGACCCCACTCGTGGTTACCCAGCTCCCGCCGCTGATCCTCCCGCGCGCCCCCACACGTGCATCCATGCGCCCCAGATGCGGAATCGATGCTCCTCCCCCGCGCGCGCTACAGCCGTAACCCGAGGTGGGTGCGGGAGTTGTGATGTGCGTGGAAGAGACGATCGCGGGCACTGAAGCCGCTCAGATTCCGAAGCAGCGCGGGGAATCGCTGCTGGAGACCGCCGTTCGCTACACCGAGGAGCGTCATTGGGACGTGTTCCCCGGCACCTGGCTGGAAGCCGCCGACGGGGTGCAGCGCTGCTCGTGCGGCGACGCCTCGTGCGATGCGCCGGGGGCGCACCCCGCCCGCGCGGACTGGGGGACGCAGGCGACGGGCAGTGCGACGGTCGCGCGCCGGATGTGGTCGAAGCAGCCGCTGGCCTCCATCCTGCTGCCGACCGGGCGGACCTTCGACGCGATCTCCGTCGCGGAGACGGCCGGGTTTCTCGCGCTGGCCCGCATGGAGCGCATGGAGTTGACGCTCGGCCCCGTGACCTTGACGCCGGATCGCCGGATGCACTTCTTCGTGCTGCCGGGAGCCTCGGTGAAGGTGCCTGAGCTGGTACGCAAGCTCGGCTGGTCGCCGTCCTCGCTCGATCTCACGGCGCTCGGCGAGGGCAGTTACGTGGCCGCGCCGCCCACGCGGTACGGGTCGCGGGGGGCCGTGCAGTGGGCCTGTCGGCCGACGCCTGCCAATCGGTGGCTGCCGGACGCCGAGGAGTTGATCTCACCGCTCGCCTATGCGTGCGGGCGGGACCGATAGCGCTGAACCACGCCTGGTGCGCCGTAGGGTTTCACCCATGACGTCGGCTGTGAGTGTGCGGGGGCTCTGGAAGCGGTTCGGGCAGCAGATCGCCGTCGCCGGGATCGATCTGGAGTTGCCCGCCGGGAAGTTCATCGGTCTTGTCGGGCCCAACGGCGCCGGGAAGACCACCACGCTCTCCATGGCGACCGGGCTGCTGCGGCCCGATCAGGGGTCCGTCGAGGTGGTCGGGCACGACGTGTGGCGCGACCCCGTGGAGGTGAAGGCACGGATCGGGGTGCTGCCGGAGGGGCTACGGCTGTTCGAACGCCTGTCGGGGCGCGAACTGCTCGCCTACTCCGGGCGGTTGCGCGGGCTTCCCGGCGCCGAGGTCGACAAGCGGGCCACGCAGCTCCTCGACGTGCTGGACCTGGCCGGTGCCCAGCACAAGCTCGTCGTCGACTACTCGACCGGCATGCGCAAGAAGATCGGGCTCGCGGCCGCTCTCCTCCACAACCCCGAAGTGCTCTTCCTCGACGAGCCGTTCGAGGGCGTCGACCCGGTCTCCGCGCAGACCATCCGGGGCGTCCTGGAGCGGTACACCGCCTCCGGCGCCACCGTCGTCTTCTCCTCCCACGTCATGGAACTCGTCGAGTCGCTGTGCGACTGGGTGGCCGTCATGGCGGCGGGCCGGATCCGGGCGCACGGCCCGCTCGCCGAGGTACGCGGGGACGCGCCCTCCCTCCAGCGGGCCTTCCTGGAGCTGGTGGGGGCCCAAGGCCGCGACGCCGGTTCCGACCTCGACTGGCTGGGCGGCGGGGCGCGATGAGCGCGCCCACGGTCACGCCGGTTCTGGTACGGCTGAAGCTGTCGCTGCTGCGCAACGGCCTGCGCCAGTCCAGCGGCCGCCGCGCCGCCTACGTCGCATCCGTCGTCGTCACGCTGCTGTTCGCCGCGTTGCAGCTGATCGGTCTGATCGCGCTGCGCGACCACGCCCACGCCGCGTCCGTGGTCATCCTGCTGGTGGCGGTGCTGGCGCTCGGCTGGGCGGTGATGCCGCTGTTCTTCCCCAGCGGCGACGAGACCCTCGACCCGACCCGCCTGGTCATGCTCCCCCTGCGCCCCCGCCCCCTGGTGCGCGCCCTCCTCGCGGCCTCCCTGGTCGGCATCGGCCCCCTGTTCACGCTCTGCCTGCTGGCCGGCTCGGTGATCGCGGTGGCGCACGGCGCCGTGGCCTACGCCGTCGGCGTCGTCGGGGTCGTCCTGGCGCTGCTGGTGTGCGTGGCCCTCGCGCGGGCCGTCGCCGCCGCCAACCTCCGGCTGCTGACCAGCCGGAAGGGACGGGATCTCGCGGTACTGAGCGGTCTGGTCATCGCGGTCGGCGCGCAGGTCGTCAACTTCGGGGCGCAGCGGCTCGGTTCGTCGGGGCTCGGGGAGCTCGACCCGGCGGCGGACGTGCTGCGCTGGCTGCCGCCGGCGTCGGCGATCGGCGCGGTGGACGCGGCGAGCAAGGGTGCGTACGGCGTCGCACTGCTGCAACTCGCCCTGGCGGCCGGGGCACTGGCCGCGCTGATCGCCGTATGGTCGCGGCATCTGACCCGTCTGATGACCGAGCCCGACGGCTCGACGCTGCAGGCGGCCACCGGCACCGCCGTACGGGAATCCACGGGCCTCGGCCGTCTCCTGCCCGCCGGGCGCACCGGCACCGTCATGGAGCGCAGCCTGCGCTACATCTGGCGCGATCCGAAGACCAAGGCGGCCTGGGTGACCTCGCTGGCCATTGGCCTGATCGTGCCGGTGTTCAACGCCTTCCAGGGCACCGGCACGATCTACTTCGCGTGCTTCGCGGCCGGGATGCTCGGGATCCTGATGTACAACCAGTTCGGCCAGGACACCTCGGCGTTCTGGATGGTCGCGATGACGGTCTCCTCACCGCGGGACGCCTACGTCGAGCTCCGCGCGCGTGCCTGCGCGCTGCTGGTGATCACCCTGCCGTACGCGACGCTGGTGACGGTCCTCACGGCGGCCCTGCTGGACGACTGGCCGCGTCTGCCCGAGGCCCTGGGCCTCTCCTTCGCCCTGCTCGGTGCGATGCTGGCGACCGGCGCCTGGACCTCGGCCCGTTTCCCGTACTCCATCCCGCAGGAGGGCTACAAGAACGTGGCTCCCGGCCAGGTGGGCCTGGCCTGGATCTCGATCTTCGGCGGCATGGTAGCGGCGGCCCTGCTCTGCGCCCCGTTCATCGCCCTGACGATCTGGCTGAACGTGTCCGCGAACGGCGAGGACTGGACGTGGCTGCTGCTGCCGGTGGGGGCGGGGTACGGCGCGGGGATCACGGCACTGGGCCTGAGGCTGGCGGCACCGCAGACGGCGGCGAGGCTGCCGGAGATCTTGACGGCGGTGAGCAAGGGCTAGCGGAAGAACAACTCCCCAAGGGGCGCGGGGAACTGCGCGACAAGCCCCCACCGGCCGGCACCCGCGAGACAACCAGCAACCACCCCTCCGAGCGCGCCCCTCAAACCGTCCGCACCGCATCCAGGAACGGCTCGATCGCCCCCCGCCAAGCCTCCGGCTGGTCATAGTGCACGAGGTGCCCCGCCTCGGCCACCTCCGCGTACTCCCCCCTGGGAAGCACCCGCACCATCTCCTGCGCCTCGGCCCGGCCCAGCTCCCCGTCAAGACCGCGGACGACCAGCGCCGGGCACTGGACCTGCGCCAGTTCCTCCCAGTGCGCGTCGTAGACCCAGGTCTCCCGGGACTTCAGCATCTGCTCGGGCTCGAACACCGGCCGCCAGCCGTCCTCGCACTCCTGCATGACCTCGGCGTAGAACTCCCCGCGCGCGGGGTTCGGCCGCTCCACCCAGGGGTCGTCCTCGCCGAACCACTTGCGTACGTCGGCGAGCGTCGCGAAGGGGACGGGCCATGACTTGAACCAGTCGGCCCACTCCCGCTGCGAGGCCGCGCCGAGCGCGGAGGCCCGCATATCGCAGATGATCACGCCCGACACCAGGTCGGGCCGTTTCGCGGCGAGCTGCCAGGCCGTCAGCGCCCCCATCGCATGACCGATCAGGACGGCCGGCGCGAGGCCGAGCTGCTCCAGCGCGGCCTCGGCGTCCTCCACGTAGGCCTCGCGCGTGAACGCGGCCTGCGTCGGCTTGTCGCTGCGACCGTGCCCCCGCTGGTCCAGCGCGACCGCGCGATGCCGCTCGGAGAGCCAGCGGGCCGTGGCCGCCCAGTGCGAGGCGCGGCCCATCAGCCCGTGGAGTAACAGCACGCCGTGCCCCGGCTCGTCCTCGGCGGGGGCCGCTCGGTCGTCCTTGGGTGGGTCGCCGAACTCCCAGGCAGCGAGGCGTACCCCGCCTGTCCCGGTCACGTCGATGCGCCGCGCCATAGGTCCTGGCACCCCCCTAGCTCCGCCTGCCGTGCCTTTGCGTCGATCACGCGAGTGCACGTCCCGTGGGACCCATCACCCGCAGATTATCGAACCTCTATTCGAAAATGCCGTTTCGGCGGGCAACACCCCTCATTCGAGTGACCTCCCTCAAGGATTGACCGCCGCAGCCGAGGGGAGATCTTCAACGGGAGGCGGACCGCTCGGGGAAACCGGTCCGAGGGGAATGACCCTGAGAGCTCGGGGCTCCGGGTCAGAACAGGGGAGGACAGGCCCCGGCGCCGCACAGCGCCGGGGCCCTCCATACGTCTGCGGCGCATCCTCCGCCCCCCTCAGGTCATATGCCCCTCGCGACAGCCTCGCACGCGAAGCGCCGGAGCGCTGCGATTCGGCGGACTGGATCCCGGAAACGACGAGATCGCGTCGGTCGCCTCAACTGCCCCTGCGGTCCCGGGAGTTGCGGTCAGCGCTTGGCGACGAACACATGCGAGGCGACGTCCGCCCCCAGCTCGGCCGCCTCGCCGCCGCTGCCCACCAGCACACCGCCCGGCGACTCGGTCACGCTGACCACCGAGCCGGGCTGCACGCCGGCCCGGCGCAGCGTGTACATCAGCTGCGCGTCCGTCTGGATCGGCTCGCCGATCCGGCGTACGACGACGGTCTTGCCCTCCAGACCCGGGTCCAGCTCGGCCAGCGACACCATGCCCTCGTCGAGGAAGGGGTCGGCGCCGTCCTTCTCGCCGAGCTCCTCAAGACCCGGGATCGGGTTGCCGTAGGGCGACTCGGTGGGGTGCCGGAGCAGCTCCAGCACGCGGCGCTCGACGGCCTCGCTCATCACGTGCTCCCAGCGGCAGGCCTCGGCGTGCACCTGCTCCCACTCCAGGCCGATCACATCGACGAGCAGACACTCGGCGAGACGGTGCTTGCGCATCACGCGTGTGGCCAGGCGGCGGCCCTCGTCCGTCAGCTCCAGATGGCGGTCGGAGGCGACGGACACCAGGCCGTCACGCTCCATCCGCGCCACCGTCTGGCTGACGGTCGGCCCGCTCTGGTCGAGCCGCTCGGCGATCCTGGCACGCATGGGGACCACACCTTCCTCCTCCAGCTCAAGGATGGTGCGGAGATACATCTCCGTGGTGTCGATCAGTCCGGACATACGTGCCCCTTGATGAGATCTGCCGGAAGCGCGACAGCTTCGCGGCGCGTGCGCTGGCCCTGGCTTCAATTCTGACGCATAGCACTGACAACCGTGCCGCGCCGTTGAAACCAGGGGGTTTCGCGCTTGTACACGGTCGTACGAGCCTCCCCCGCGGGCGCGCCCGGCGGGCGCCCCGGACCGCCGTACCGCCGTATTGACACCGCACTGGTCCAGACCGCACGGTGATCCGCGACACAGATCACGACCGTCACCGCACTCTCGCACGGCAAAGGGGCCCCGCGCATGAGCGACCGCAAGCTGGCCGGCCAGTTCTTCGACGCCGCGATCGGGCTGCTCCAGCGGGTCCGCGACGAGGAGGCCGGGAACATCGACGCGGCCGGCGCGCTGCTCGCCGACACGGTCGCCGAGGGCGGCCGGCTGTTCGCGTTCGGGGCCGGGCACTCCTCGCTCGCCGCGCAGGACGTCGTCTACCGCGCGGGCGGGCTCGCGCTGATGAATCTGCTGGCCGTGCCGGGTGTCGTCGGCGTCGACGTGATGCCCGCCACGCTGGGGTCCGCGCTGGAGCGGGTCGACGGGCTCGCCGCCGCGGTACTGGACAGCTCGCCGCTGCGCGCGGGCGACGTGCTGGTGATCGTCTCGCTGTCCGGGCGCAACGCGCTGCCCGTCGAGATGGCCATGAACGCCCGCGCGCTGGGGGTGAAGGTCATCGGCGTGACCTCCGTCGCGTACGCCTCCGAGACGAAGTCGCGGCATGTCTCCGGGACGTATCTGAAGGACCACTGCGATCTCGTGCTCGACTCCAAGATCGCCGTCGGGGACGCCGAGCTGACCCTGGACACCGTTCCGGCGCCGTTCGCCCCCGCGTCCACGGTCGTCACCGCCGCCCTGCTCCAGGCCGTCATGGCCACGGCGGCCGGCGCCCTGGCCGACCGCGGCATCGAGCCGCCGCTGCTGCGCTCGGGCAACGTGGACGGCGGCCATGAGTGGAACGGACGGGTCATGGAGGAGTACGGGGACCGGATCTTCTACCGCCGGTGAACTCCTACTGGGCGCTCGCCAGGTCCAGGGCCGTCGCGATGCGGGCCGCCACGTCCTCCGCGTAGGTGGCGTCGGAGCGCTCGAAGGGGCTTCGGCCGCCTCCGCGCAGGAACGTCACCACGCCCAGGGTCCGGCCCCGGCTCCGCAGCACCGCGCACAGCGCGTGGACCGAGTCGGCCGGCCACTGGCGGGCCTCGGCCCACAGGCGGGCCTGTTCCGGCGGGACCGTGCCGACGCTGGCCCGGACCGAGCCGGCGCGCGCCACGCACTGGAGCGCCGGGTGCCCTTCGGCATAGCGCACGGGCAGGCCCGCGGCGCCGGTGGGCAGGCTGGGGCCCGGGGCGCCGGAGGGGGTGGCGGCGGCTCTGACCAGGCGGACCGCAGCGGACGCGTCCGCGTCGCTCAGGGTGCCGCCCGCGACGCGGTCGATCAGCGCGTGGTCGGCGAATCCGGCGAGCGCGAAGTCGAGGTGGACGGTGGCCGCCTCCGCGGGGTCCTCGCACTCCGCGGCGGCCCGTGCGGCCCGGTGCATCTGGTTGGTACGGAAGCGCAGCAGCGCCGCCTCCTGCTCGCCCTGCTTGGCCTCGGTCACGTCCTGGAAGAGCCAGCCCACACCGAGCGGCACCGGCTCCTCGGCGAGCGGCGAGGCCAGCCGTACGAAGCCGCAGCGCCAGCAGCGCCGCTGGTCGCCGTCGGGGGTGCGCACACTCACCCAGATCTCGGCCGGGGCGGGCGGCGCGCCCTCCGCGAGGACATGGGTCAGCGCGCTCTCCAGTTCCTCGACGCCCTGGGCGAGCAGTTCCCCGAGCGGGCGGCCCAGGACGGACGTACGGCCGATGCCCAACGCGCGTGCGGCGTGCGCGTTGACGACGGCGGGGCGCAGGTCGGCGTCGACGAGTACGACGCCCCAGCTCGCGTCCTCGAAGAGCGCCTCGCTGAGCGCGATGGACCGCTCCAGGTCGATCTGCGCGTGCACTTCGCTGAAGGCGCAGTACACACCGGCGGGCTTGCCGTCGGGGCCGCGCACGGCCGCGGACTGGGTCCGTACGAGGACCCGCCCGCCGTCCTTGGTCAGCAGCGCGAACTCGTGCACCTGCCGGCCCGGGGAGTCCATGGCGGACATCAGCCGCGCCTCGACCTCCTCGGCGTCGGCGCTGCGCACGGCCCAGTCGGCGAAGCCGTGCCGCCCCACCGCCTCGGCGGCGGTCCATCCGAGGATCCGCTCGGCCTCACGGTTCCAGTGGGTCACGACGCCGTCGGCGTCGAAGGCGCACAGCGCCGCGTCCATCCCGTCCAGCAGCGCGGCGAGCAGATCGGAGCCGCCGGTGCCCTCGGGACCGGCCCGCTCGGGTTCGTCCGGCCCCAGCTCGTCGGTGGTCCCACTACGCCGGGAAGCACTCACCTGGACCCCCTGCCAAGCCGCGTCCGCACGCGTACGGTGCGGCGGTTCGCCCACTAACAATCATTCAACTCGAACGTGACGCAACACACACCGGGTTCCCACAAGATTGAAGGAATCGTTGTACGCCGGAGACGTCGTACCACTCAGCGCTCAAGCCGCAGTGTGAGCCACACTTCGGTCTCGTCCTCGGCCGCCACATAGCGCTCCACCTCGACAAACCCCCGCCCCTCGGCGAACCGCAGCCCGTCGGCGTTGGCGGCGAGCACGACCGTCCGGATGCCCTGGGCACCGAGCACGCGCGCGTGCGCGAGGCAGTGCTCGTACAGGGCCGCGCCGAGGCCGCGGTCCCGGTACTCGGGCAGCACACGCGCGATGACGGCCACTGCGTTCCCGCACCTCGTCGGGCGGCACGATCAGGTTGTGGACGTACCGCCACCGCTCCAGCATGCGGTCGCCGTCCACCGGTACGACGCGAAGATCATTCACGTCGGGGATCTCCCCCTGGCGCGTACGGCTCAACCTTGGAAAAAAAGTGGTTGAACCCGCCGCTGTCGCTTCCTAGTGTGTGGGGCACACGAGAAGGGAGGTGGTTCGGCAGATGTACAAGAACCGGACGCGTGAGGTGGCTGCGGGCTAGCGGCCCAGCACCCCACTAGTTGCGGTGCCGGACCAGCACGTGACAGATGCGTGCAGCCGGCCCAATCCCAGGCAGTCACCCGACCCGCGAGCTCGCCGGTACGTCCGGCCGGCTCCCCCGCCGTCAGGCGGAGGAACCGAGCTCGCGGGTCGTCTGCGTTCCGGGCGGCTCTCAGCGGGCGATGTCGCCGTAGCCCTCGATCTCCCTCGGGTCCCGCGACCCCGGACCCACGTAGCGCGCGGACGGCCGCACCAGCCGGCCCGTCCGCTTCTGCTCCAGGATGTGCGCCGACCAGCCGGCGGTACGCGCGCACGTGAACATCGACGTGAACATGTGGGCCGGGACCTCGGCGAAGTCGAGGACGATCGCCGCCCAGAACTCCACGTTGGTGGCCAGCACCCGGTCGGGCCGCCGGGCGTGCAGCTCCGCGAGCGCCGCCTTCTCCAGCGCCTCGGCCACCTCGAAGCGCGGCGCGCCGAGCTCACGCGCCGTACGCCGCAGCACGCGCGCGCGTGGGTCCTCGGCGCGGTACACCCGGTGCCCGAAGCCCATGAGCCGCTCGCCCCTGTCGAGGGCCTGCTTCACATACGCCTCGGCGTCCCCCGTGCGCTCGATCTCCTCGATCATGTAGAGCACGCGCGAGGGCGCGCCCCCGTGCAGCGGCCCGGACATCGCCCCTACGGCGCCGGAGAGCGCGGCGGCCACATCCGCGCCCGTGGACGCGATCACGCGGGCGGTGAAGGTGGAGGCGTTCATGCCGTGCTCGGCGGCGGAGGTCCAGTACGCGTCGACGGCGGCGACATGCTTCGGGTCCGGCTCGCCCCGCCAGCGGATCATGAACCGCTCGACGACGGACTGCGCCTTGTCGATCTCGCGCTGCGGAACCATCGGCAGGCCCTGCCCGCGCGCGGACTGGGCGACGTAGGACAGGGCCATGACGGCGGCCCGGGCGAGGTCGTCGCGGGCCTGCTCGGCACCGATGTCGAGGAGCGGTTTCAGGCCCCACACAGGTGCCAGCATGGCGAGCGCGGACTGGACGTCGACGCGGATGTCGCCGGAGTGCACCGGGATCGGGAACGGCTCGGCGGGCGGCAGACCGGGGTTGAAGGCCCCGTCGACGAGCAGGCCCCAGACGTTGCCGAACGAGACATGTCCGACGAGGTCCTCGATGTCGACGCCCCGGTACCTGAGTGCGCCGCCCTCCTTGTCGGGTTCGGCGATCTCCGTTTCGAACGCGACGACCCCTTCGAGTCCGGGTACGAAGTCGGACATCAGGCGGCTCCCTCGTGATGTGTGCGACAGATGGTGTTGTGGGGGTGATGGTGCGGACCGTGTCTGGTGCGGCAGGGACGGCTGCGCGCCCGGTGGATCCGCGGTCGTGGCTCCGACGGACTCGCGGTCCTGGGCGGTACCCCAGTGATGCCCCGTGCGGTCGGCGGTCACCCAACCGGAACGGCATCAGAACGATATCCCCGAGTGCCACCTTTGGGGAGGGCTTGCGGCACTGAGTGCCACTCAGTGATGAAGGACACCGTGCCGAACGGGCCCCGCGCATACGGCAAGATGACCGCGTGACCGACCGAGACGCCGTACCTCCGGACCCCGCCGCGATGCGCAAGCAGTACCGGGCCGCGGGCCTCGCCGAGAACGAGCTGGCCGCCACGCCCGTGGAGCAGTTCGCGCGCTGGTTCAAGCAGGCCGCGAGCGAGGCTCATCTGTTCGAGCCGAACGCCATGGTCGTCTCCACCGCGGACGCCGACGGCCGGCCCAGCTCCCGCACGGTGCTGCTGAAGCACTTCGACGAGCAGGGCTTCGTCTTCTACACCAACTACGACTCCCGCAAGGCCCGTGACCTGGCGGGGAACCCGTATGTCTCGCTGCTGTTCCCCTGGCACCCGATGGCCCGCCAGGTCATCGTCCAGGGCATCGCCCGGCGCACCGGGCGCGACGAGACGGCCGCCTACTTCCGCACCCGTCCGCACGGCTCCCAGCTCGGCGCCTGGGCCAGCGAGCAGTCCTCGGTCATCCCCACCCGCGCCGACCTGGACGCCTCCTACGCCGAACTGGCCGCCCGCTACCCGGAGGGCGAGCAGGTGCCCGTACCACCGAACTGGGGCGGTTTCCGGGTGGCTCCGCAGACGGTGGAGTTCTGGCAGGGCCGCGAGAACCGGCTGCACGACCGGCTGCGGTATGTGACCCAGCCGGACGGGAGCTGGCGGGTGGAGCGGCTCAGCCCCTGACGTCGAGCGCTACGTCCAGGAGGGAGGCCCACTGCGCCACCACCCGCTCGCGCCGCCCCTTGTCGTCCGTCAGCAGGTTCGCGAGCCCCAGCCCCCGGGCCATGTCCAGCAGCCCCTGCACGGTCTCCCGCACCCCAGGCTCGGACTCGTCGGCGCCGAGCAGGTCCACGGCGATGCGGTGCGTCTCGCGCCCGACGCGGGCCTCCAGTTCCGTGACCCTGGGGCGCAGCTGCTCCTCGTTGGAGGCGGCCACCCACAGGTGCAGGGCGGCGCGGAAGAGGGGCCCTGTGTAGAGGTCGACCAGCGCCGTCACCACCGCCCGCCGGTTCTCCGCCGCGCCTTCCGGGAACAGGGCCCGAAGAGCCGTGGAGCGTTCCTCGGCGACGTACTCGACGGCCGCCGTGAAGAGGTCCTCGCGGGTCGGGAAGTGGTGCTGCGCGGCGCCCCGGGAGACGCCGGCGCGCTCGGCGACGACGGACACCGTGGAGCCCGCCCAGCCGTGTTCGGCGAGACAGGCCACGGCGGCCTCCAGGAGCCGCTGCCGGGTCGCCCGGCTGCGGTCCTGCTTGGGAACGCGGTCGCGTTCCGCCGTGCTCACACCACCCATGGGGGATCCCGTCGCTCCAGGAAGGCCGTCATCCCCTCGCGGGCCTGCGGGGCGGAGAACAGCCGGGCCGAGAGCGCGGTGAGGTCGGCCGCGTCCCGGTCGAATGACTCCAGCACCCTAGCCGTGAGCAGCCGCTTCGTCTCGGCCAGGGCCTCGGGAGCCGAGCGCCTCAGGCCGTCGAGGACGGGCTCCAGTACGGCGTCCACGTCGTCCCCGGCCGCGGTCAGCAGGCCGATACGGGCCGCCTCGGGGGCGTCGAAGCGCTCGCCGGTGAGGTAGTACCGGGCGAGGGCGCGGGGGTCGGTGCGCGGGAGCAGGGGGAGGGAGATGACCGCGGGGGCCACGCCGATCCGGACCTCGGTGAACGCGAAGCTCGCCGGGTGGGCGGCGGCGGCGATGTCACAGGCGGCCAACAGGCCGAGGCCGCCCGCGCGTACATGGCCGGTGACGCGCGCGACGACGGGCCGGGGCAGCTCCACGATCTGCCGCAACAGACCGACCAGCGCGTCCGGGTGGGGCGGGTCGCGCAGGTCGGCGCCGGCGCTGAAGGTGTTGCCGGTGTGGGTCAGGACGACCGCGCGGATGTCCGGGTCCTTGGCGCAGTCGGTCAGCGCGTCGGCGAGTTCGCCGACCAGGGCCGCCGACAGGGCGTTGCGGCTGTCCGGCGAGTCGAGGCTGAGGGTCTCGACGCCACGCGCGCGTGTACGGCCGATCAGGGTCACGCGCGCTCCCTGAGCTCGCGCCGGAGGATCTTCCCGGAGGCGGCCCGGGGCACCCCGTCGATGAAGGCGACCTGGCGGATCCGCTTGTAGGGGGCGACGCGTTCGGCGACGTGCATCATGACCTCTCCTTCGGAGAGGCCGGTGGCCGACGGCTGGCGGACCACATACGCGCGCGGGACCTCGTTGCCGTTGTCGTCGTAGACGCCGATGACGGCGGCGTCGGCGATGCCGGGGTGGGTCAGCAGCAGCGCCTCCAGTTCGGCGGGGGCCACCTGGAAGCCCTTGTACTTGATGAGCTCCTTGACCCGGTCCACGACGAACAGCCAGCCGCCTTCGTCGACATGCCCCACGTCGCCGGTGTGCAGCCAGCCGTCGGGGTCGATCATCGCGGCGGTGGCGTCGGGGCGGCCGAGGTAGCCCTTCATGACCTGCGGACCCCTGATGAGGATCTCGCCGGACTCGCCGACGCCGAGGTCCTTGTCGGGGTCGTCGAGGGAGACGATCCGCATCTCGGTGCCCGCGATGAGCCTGCCGACCGTGCCGGGGGGCGCCTCGCGCATGGCGTCCAGGGGGACGACATGGGTGCCCGGGGACAGTTCCGTCATCCCGTACGCCTGGCCTATCGGCGGCAGGTTCAGGCGCTGGGAGCAGGCCGCGGCGAGCGTGGCGTCCAGGGGGGCGGCGGCGCTGATGACGTGCCTCAGGGACGACAGGTCGTACTGGGCGACGAGCGGGTGCTTGGCGAGGGCGAGGACGATCGGCGGGGCCACGAACAAGTCGGTGATGCGGTGGTTCTGGATGGCCGCGAGGAAGGTCTCCAGGTCGAAGCGGGGCAGGACGACGACGGTGGCGCCGCTCCTGAGGGGGGCGTTCATGAGGGCCGTGAGGCCGTAGATGTGAAAGAAGGGCAGTACGGCGAGGATGCGGTCGCCGGGTTTCGCCGGCATCGACGGTTCGAGCTGGGCGAGGTTGGTGGCGATCTGCCGGTGGGTGAGCATCACGCCCTTGGGGATGCCGGTGGTGCCCGAGGAGTACGGCAGCGCGGCGATGTCCTCGGCGGGGTCGAGGTCGATCTGCGGTTCGGGAGCGGTCGAGCCGAGCATGTCGATGAGGGAGCGGTGCCCGGGGGCGCTGTCGCAGACGAAGATCTCCTCGACGCCGCCCGCGAGTTCGGCGGCCCGCCGGGCGACCTCCAGCAACGGCGAGACGGTGACGATCCAGCGGGCCGCCGAGTCCTTCAGCTGCTTGGCGAACTCGTCCGGCGTGGCGAGCGGGTGCACGGTCGTGACGGAGGCACCCGCGCGCGTGGCGGCGTAGAAGGCGGTCGGGAAGGCGACCGTGTTGGGGCTGTGCAGGGCGAGCACATCGCCCTTGCGGACGCCCGCCTCGGCCAGCGCGGCCGCGATGCGCCGGTGGAACTGGTCCACCTGCGCATATGTGAGGGTCATGCCGTTCGTGCCGTCGATCAGCGCGGGTGTGTCGCCGAACTCGGCGGCCCGGCCCAGCACGGCTTCGTGGATGGGGAGTTCGACGGGCGGGACGTCTGCGTACTCGCTGCGGAACATCGTTCCTCCAAGACGGCCTAGGGGGTGTTTTGAAAGTCCCGCACAGCACCCACGGCGCCCGGCACGCACCCTCGCCGCACCGGCCAAAGACCCAAGTACGTCCAGTACGAGGGCCTTCGTCCGGCACGCCGAGGGCACGCACCGAACACCGCGGGCACCGCACAGGACTTTCAAAACACCCCCTAGTACGACTTGGGCAGGCCCAGGGTCTGGTGGGAGACGTAGTTGAGAATCATCTCCCGGCTCACCGGAGCAATACGAGCCACGCGCGCGGCTGTTATCAACGACGCGAGACCGAATTCGCGCGTGAGGCCGTTCCCGCCGAGCGTGTGCACGGCCTGGTCGACCGCCTTCACACAGGCCTCCCCGGCCGCGTACTTGGCCATGTTCGCGGCCTCGCCCGCGCCGACGTCGTCCCCGGCGTCGTACAGATGAGCCGCCTTCTGCATCATCAGACGGGCCAGTTCCAGATCGATGTGCGCCTGGGCGAGGGGGTGCGCGATGGCCTGGTGGGCGCCGATGGGCGCCTTCCACACGGTCCGTTCACGGGCGTACACAATCGCTTGCGCGAGGGCGTAGCGGCCCATGCCGATCGCGAACGCGGCCGTCATGATGCGCTCCGGGTTGAGGCCCGCGAAGAGCTGGAGGAGCCCCGCGTCCTCATCGCCGACCAGTGCGTCGGCGGGCAGCCGTACGTCGTCCAGAGCCAGCTCGAACTGCTTCTCCGCCGCCTGGAGTTCCATGTCGATCCGGCGCCGCGAGAAGCCTTCCGCGTCGCGCGGGACGATGAACAGGCAGGGCTTGAGGTTACCGGTGCGGGCGTCCTCGGTGCGGCCGACGATGAGGGTCGCGTCCGCGATGTCGACCCCGGAGATGAAGACCTTCCGGCCGGTGAGGAGCCAGTCGGCGCCGTCCCTGCGGGCGGTGGTGGTGATGCGGTGGCTGTTGGAACCGGCGTCGGGTTCGGTGATGCCGAAGGCCATGGTGCGGGTGCCATCCGCCAGCGCGGGCAGCCATTCGCTCTTCTGGGCGTCCGTTCCGAAGCGGGCGATCACTGTGCCGCAGATGGCGGGTGAGACGACCATCATCAGCAGGGGGCAGCCCGCGGCGCCCAGCTCTTCGAGGACGATGGAGAGTTCGGCGATTCCGCCGCCTCCGCCGCCGTGTTCCTCCGGCAGGCTGACGCCGAGGTAGCCGAGTTCGGCGGCCTCCGACCAGAGGGCTTCGCGGTCGTAGTTGCGGCCGTGGCGCTTGCCGAGCGCGGCGACTGCGGATCGTAGGGCCTGGTGTTCTTCGGATTCGAGAGTGGGGTGCATGGGGCTCCTTCCCGGGTGCGGGTCGTGTGTGGTTGCTCGCGCTCACGCGGCGGAGCCGCAGATCGATACAGCCCCGCGCCCCTCAGGCCGGCTGTACGACCGCCAACAGAGCGCCGACCGTCACCTGTTGTCCCGGTTCGGCCAGCAGGGCGGTCAGCGTTCCCGTGACCGGCGCTGTGATCTTGTGCTCCATCTTCATCGCCTCCAGCCAGAGGAGGGGCTCTCCGGCCCGTACGGCGGCTCCTACGGCGAGGCCCTCGGCGACCCTCACCACCGTGCCGGGCATCGGGGCCAGGAGGGAGCCGGGCGCCAGCTGGGCCGTCGGGGCGGGGAAGCGGGGCAGGGATTGGAGGGCCGTGTTGTTGACGTACAGGTCGTCGCCGTACCGGGCCACCGTGAACCTGCACCGCACGCCGTCCACTTCCAGTACGACGAGATCCGCGCCCACGTGCACGACGCGCACGCCCTCCGCCTCCAGGCCCGCCCTCGTGTGCCGGTAGTGGACCTCGTGCTCCTCGCCCGCCATGGCGTAGCGCTTGGTCTGCGGCTGGGAAGGGACGTTGCGCCAAGCGCCGAAGCGGGAGCGGCCGTGGGCGTCCGCGAGGGCGGCGGCCAGGGGGGCGTGCGGGTCGGGGGTGGGCTCGGTCAGTTCGGGGAGGTGACGGTCGTAGAAACCGGTGTCCATCCGGGCCGTGGTGAACTCCTCGTGCCGCAGGGAGCGGACGAGGAGGTCCCGGTTGGTGACCGGGCCATGGATCGTCGCCCTTTCCAGGGCACCCGCGAGCTTGCGGAGCGCACCCGCGCGCGTGGGGGCGTGGGCGATCAGCTTGGCGAGCATCGGGTCGTAATGGATGCCGATCTCGTCGCCGTCGCCGTAGCCGCTGTCCAGCCGGACGCCCTCGGGTACGGCGAGCCGGTGCAGGGTGCCGGTCTGCGGGGCCCAGTCGCGGGCCGGGTCCTCGGCGTAGAGGCGGGCCTCGATCGCGTGGCCACGCGCGCGTGGGGGCTCGCTGTCGAGGGGCTGCCCCTCAGCGATGCTCAGTTGCAGGGCCACCAGGTCGACGCCGAAGACCGCTTCCGTCACGGGGTGTTCGACCTGGAGGCGGGTGTTCATCTCCAGGAAGTGCGCCTTGTCGTCGGCGACGAGGAACTCGACGGTGCCGGCGCCGACGTAGTGCACGGCGCGCGCGGCGCGTACGGCCAGCGTGCGCAACTCCTCCGCGAGCTGTTCCGAGAGCCCGGGCGCCGGTGCCTCCTCGATCACCTTCTGATGGCGGCGCTGGAGGGAGCAGTCGCGCGTGCCCAGCGCCCACACCGTGCCGTGCGCGTCCGCGAGCACCTGCACCTCGACATGCCGGCCGCGCTCCACATAGGGCTCGACGAAGACCTCGCCGTCACCGAAGGCGCCAGCGGCCTCGGCGCGTGCGCCCTCCAGAGCAGGGCCGAGCTCGTCCAGGCGGCGCACGATCCGCATCCCGCGCCCACCGCCGCCCGCGGCCGCCTTCACCAGCACCGGCAGGTCGGACTGCCCGACGTCGCTCAGGGGCGCGAGCCCCATCAGCTCCTTCGCGCGCGTCTTGGACGCCATCGCCTCGATGGCCTCCGGGGCCGGCCCGATCCACACCAGGCCCGCGTCCAGGACGGCACGCGCGAAGTCGGCGTTCTCCGAGAGGAAGCCGTAGCCGGGGTGCACGGCGTCCGCGCCGGCCGCGACGGCGGCCTTCACGATCAGATCACCGCGCAGATACGTCTCGGCGGGCGTCGCCCCCGGCAGCCGTACCGCGGCGTCGGCCACGCGCGCGTGGAGGGCGTTCTCGTCGGCGTCCGAGTGCACGGCGACCGTCCGGATTCCCAACTCACCGCACGTGCGGAAGACACGGCAGGCGATCTCGCCCCGGTTCGCCACCAGAACAGAAGTAATCATTCGTCTCACATCCGGAAGACGCCGAAGCCACCGCGCGCGCCCTCGTAGGGCGCCGTGTGGATGGCGGACAGGCACAGGCCGAGGACGGTGCGGGTGTCGCGCGGGTCGATGACGCCGTCGTCGTACAGCCGCCCGGACAGGAACATCGGCAGCGACTCGGACTCGATCTGCTGCTCCACCATGGCCCGCAGCGCCGCGTCCGCCTCCTCGTCGTACGGCTGCCCCTTGGCGGCCGCCGACTGCCGGGCGACGATCGACAGGACGCCCGCGAGCTGTTGGGGCCCCATGACGGCCGACTTGGCGCTGGGCCAGGCGAACAGGAAGCGCGGATCGTAGGCCCGCCCGCACATGCCGTAGTGCCCGGCGCCGTAGGAGGCGCCCATGAGGACGGACAGGTGGGGCACGCGCGAGTTGCTCACCGCGTTGATCATCATCGCGCCGTGCTTGATGATCCCGCCCTGCTCGTACTCCTTGCCGACCATGTAGCCGGTGGTGTTGTGCAGGAAGAGGAGGGGGATGTCCCGCTGGTTCGCCAGCTGGATGAACTGGGCGGCCTTCTGCGACTCCTCGCTGAAGAGCACGCCCTGGGCGTTGGCGAGGATGCCGACCGGGTAACCGTGCAGACGCGCCCACCCCGTGACCAGGCTGCCGCCGTACAGCGGCTTGAACTCGTCGAGGTCGGAGGCATCGACGATCCGGGCGATGACCTCACGCGGGTCGAAGGGCGTGCGCAGATCGCCCGGGACGATGCCGAGCAGCTCCTCGACGTCGTACTTGGGAGGCTCGGCGGGCCCCGGATCCTCGTACGCCTTGCGATGGTTGAGACGCGCGACGACCCGCCGCGCCTGTCGCAGCGCGTCCCGCTCGTCCACGGCGAAGTAGTCCGCGAGGCCCGACACGCGCGCGTGCATCTCCGCGCCGCCCAGCGACTCGTCGTCGCTCTCCTCACCCGTGGCCATCTTGACCAGGGGAGGCCCGCCGAGGAAGACCTTGGCGCGCTCCTTGACCATGATCACGTGGTCGGACATGCCGGGGATGTAGGCCCCGCCGGCGGTGGAGTTCCCGAAGACGACGGCGACGGTGGGAATCCCGGCAGCGGACAGCCGGGTGATATCCCGGAAGATGGCGCCGCCGGGAATGAAGATCTCTTTCTGGGAGGGCAGATCGGCGCCACCGGACTCGACGAGGCTGATGCAGGGGAGCCGGTTCGCGAGCGCGATGTCATTGGCGCGCAGGGCCTTCTTCAGGGACCAGGGATTGCTGGCGCCCCCGCGCACCGTCGGATCATTGGCGGTGATCAGACACTCCACACCCTCCACCACCCCGATACCGGTGACGAGCGAGGCACCGACGGCGTAATCGCTCCCCCAGGCGGCCAGCGGGGACAGCTCAAGGAACGGTGTGTCCGGGTCGAGGAGCAACTCGATGCGCTCCCGCGCGAGGAGCTTGCCGCGCCCCCGGTGCCGCTGGACGTACTTCTCTCCACCGCCCGCGAGCGCCTTGGCGTGCTCGGCGTCGAGATCGGAGAGCTTGGCGAGCATGGTCTCGCGGTTGGCCCGGTAGTCGGCGCCATCGGGGTCAAGAGCTGAGCTGAGAACCGTCACAGGAGGGCCTCCGGGATGTCCAGGTGGCGGGAGCGCAGCCACTCGCCGAGCGCCTTGGCCTGCGGATCGAAACGGTGCTGGGCGGCGACACCGGCGCCGAGGATGCCTTCGACGACGAAGTTGAGGGCGCGCAGGTTGGGAAGGGCATGCCGGTGGACGGCCAACCCGGCGGTCTCCGGCAGGAGCTCGCGGAAGAGATCGACGGTCAGGGTGTGGGCCAGCCACCTCCACGCGTCGTCCGTGCGCGCCCACACCCCCACGTTGGCGTTCCCGCCCTTGTCCCCACTGCGGGCGCCGGCGACGAGCCCGAGCGGGACGCGAACGGTGGGCCCGGCCGGCAGCGGCTCGGGAAGCGAAGGCTCCGCCGGGCCTTCGAGTACGAGGGTGTCCTGGGGCGGCGCCACAGGGACCCGTCGGCCGTCATGGAGGACGGCCACATGTGCGGCGGCGCCATGGGGGACGTACACATCCTCGAAGACCCCAAAGGGGGCGCCCTTCCCCGGTGGGGCGAGCACATGGAACCCGGGATAACTGGCGAGGGCGAGCTCGATGGCGGCCCCGCTCAGGGCCCGTCCGACGGTGGCCTGAGCGGGGTCCCGGACGACGAGCCGGAGCAGGGCGCTGGCCGTCTCCTCGGTCGGAGCGTCGGCCCGGTCGGTACGGACGAGTTCCCACCGCACCTCGGCGGGCGGCGACTTGGCCAGCGCGTCGGTCATCTGCGCACGCACCAGCTCGGCCTTGGCCTCGATGTCGAGCCCGGTGAGCACGAAGACGACTTCGTTCCGGAACCCCCCGAGCCGGTTGACACCGACCTTGAGGGAAGGGGGCGGGGCTTCGCCGCGCACGCCGTGGATCCGGACGCGATCGGGCCCGGTGCTGGTCAGTTGGACGGTGTCCAGGCGGGCGGTGACATCGGGCCCGGCGTACCGGGCGCCGGAGGTCTCGTAGAGCAGCTGGGCGGTGACGGTACCGACGTCGACGAAGCCGCCCGTACCGGGGTGCTTGGTGATGACGGCGGTGCCGTCCTCGTGGAGCTCGGCGAGCGGAAAGCCGGGCCGTCGGACGTCCCCGCCCTGGAAGAACGCGTAGTTGCCGCCGGTGGCCTGGGCCCCGCACTCCAGGACGTGCCCGGCGACGACGGCGCCGGCGAGCCGCTCGTAGTCCGTCGGCTGCCATCCGAAGTGGGCGGCGGCGGGCCCGGTGACCAGGGCGGCGTCGGTGACCCGCCCGGTGACGACGACATCGGCGCCTTCCCGCAGACAGGCGGCGATCCCGAACCCCCCGAGGTAGGCATGGGCGGCGAGGCTGCCGGGGTGGGCGGCGGTGAGGTCGTCGCCCTCGACGTGGGCGACACGCACCGGGATACCGAGCCGGTCGGCCAACTCCCGTACGGCGGCGGCGAGTCCGGCGGGGTTGAGTCCGCCGGCGTTGGCGACGACACGAACGCCCCGCTCATGGGCGAGCCCGAGGCACTCCTCCAGTTGCCGCAGGAAGGTACGCGCGTACCCGGCGCCGGGGTCCTTGAGCCGGTCGCGCCCCAGGATCAGCATGGTCAGCTCGGCGAGGTAGTCGCCGGTGAGGACGTCGAGTTCACCGCCGGTGAGCATCTCGCGCATGGCGTCGAAACGGTCGCCGTAGAACCCGGAGGCGTTGCCGATACGGAGGGTCACGTGGCGGCCCCCTTGGGCGCGCGCCCACTGCCGGGCGGGCCCGCGAAGGCCTGCGCGATGTCGAGCCAACGGTCGGCGTCCTCGCCTTCGGCGCTTATGGCGAGGTCGGCACGGTGGGCCCGGCGGGTGACGAGAAGGCAGAAGTCGAGGGCGGGCCCGGTGACGCGCTGGGGGGCGTCTTCGGGGCCGTAGGCCCATGTCTCGCCGCCCGGCCCGACGAGCTCGACGCGGAACTCGCCGACGGGCGGGGTGAGTCCGCGCACTCCGAAGGCGTAGTCGCGGGCACGCACCCCGATCCGGGCCACATGCCGGAGCCGCGCGGTAGGTGGGCGCACCACACCCAGGGCATCCGCGACGTCCTGACCGTGGGCCCAGGTCTCCATAAGACGGGCGGTGGCCATGGAGGCGGCGGACATGGGTGGGCCGTACCAGGGAAAGCGGGCACCTGAGGGGGCGGCACGCAGAGCGTCGGCAAGTGCCTTACGTCCGGTGCGCCACGTGGCGAGGATCTCGGCGGGCGGCTTCTGGACCCCCTCCTCCGCACCCTCGTCCACGAAGCTCTCCGGGGAGGCGAACGCCTTCTCGACCTCCCGGCCGAAGGCATCGGCATCGGTGACGGCGAGCAGGGCGGCGTGATCGGTCCAGGCGAGGTGGGCGATCTGGTGGGCGATGGTCCAGTGCGGGGCGGGGGTGGCGAGGGCCCACTGGTCCGGACTCAACTCGGCTACCAGCCGGTCGAGTTCATCGCTTTCGGCACGCAGGTCGTCGAACACGGGCGTCGGGTCGGCCATGGGGTGGAGCATGGCAGGGGCCCCAGAAACAAGCAAGCGTGCTTGCATGGATTTGTTTTCCACAACTCCGGTATCCGTGTGCGCTGCTGTGGCTACTCTCGGTGAGGGGAGGTGGGTCGCCGTGAACATCCGGAAACTTGATCCGAGTGCGTCGCCGCTGGACTACTACGGGTATGAGCTGCGGCGCGCACGGGAGGCGGCGGGGCTGACGCTGGCGCAGCTCGGGTCGATCGTGTTCTGTACGGGGTCGTTGATCGGGCAGATCGAGACGGCGCTGAAGGTTCCGCAACGGGAGTTCTCGGAGCGGGTGGATGCGGCGTTGGGGACGGACGGGACGTTCTCCAGGCTGGTGGGGCTGGTTTTGCGGAGCCAGTTGCCGGGGTGGTTTCAGCCGTATGCGGACTTGGAAGCGAAGGCGACGTTCATCTCGTCGTTCCAGGCGCAGTTGGTGGATGGCCTTCTCCAGACGAAGGCGTACGCCCGCGCAGTGCTCGGTGCGCGAGACGAAGGCGATCTCGACGGCAAGGTGGCGGCGCGGCTGGACCGCCAACGGATCCTGGAGCGCGAACAACCGCCCGTGATGTGGGTGGTGTTGAGCGAGGCGGTACTGCACCAGGAGATCGGCGGCCGGGAGGTTATGCGCGAGCAATTGGCGCACCTGCTGTCCCTGCAGAAGCGCCGGTGGCTGGAGATCCAGGTGCTGCCGTTCGGAGCCGGAGCACACGCGGGGCTGATGGGTTCGTTCAACCTGCTTCGCTTCGACAAAGACCCCGACATCGTCTACACCGAGGACTTCGTCCAGGGGCACATGACGGCCAATCCGGAAGCGGTCAAGGAGGGTTCGGTCCGTTACGATCATCTGCAGGCGGCCGCCCTCTCCGTGGACGACTCGGCGGCCCTGATCGCCCGCGTGATGGAGGAACGGTATGGAATCGAACCTGAACCTGACGGGCGCGACCTGGCGTAAGTCTTCTTACAGCGGCGACACAGGGGGGCAGTGCGTCGAGTGCGCGCCCCTCGGAACGGCGACCTGGCGTAGGTCCTCGTACAGCGGAGGCACGGGCGGCGAGTGCATCGAGGTCGCCGACCTCACCCCCCACATAGTTGTCCGCGACTCCAAGAACCCCGCCCACGGAACACTCACCGTCACCCCGGACACCTTCGCCACCTTCGTAACGGCAACCGCCGCCGGTGCCTTCGGCTGACGTCACTCCGCGCGTACCGCCTCGGCAGCGGCGCGGTAGATACCGCTGGCGGTGGTCAGGTGACCGCGTGCCTCGTCGGGGGTGGTCGAGACGTGGGCGAGGTATTCGGCGCGGTGGTACGTCTTCGCCGTTTCCGGGTGGCGCTCGATCTCGATCAAGGCGGCCCAGTGATCGAGGTAGGCGTGGACGGGCTTCAGCGAACCGTGCTGCACAGCCGTCGCCAAGGCTTGATCCTTGGCCTGGTCGTACACAGTCAGCAGCCGAGGGGCGACAACCGCACAGGCGGCATGCAAGGCACCCGGCGTGCGCTCCGGGCGCGGGATCAGCGGCCAGTCGCCCTCTGCTGTTCCCTTCACAGGCACGCCTCCGACTCCAGCCCCACCCCGACTCATCCCGCCCCGCAACCGTCAGGACGCCGCACCCGGCGCTTTGGCCCTCCCCCGCCCCACCTGCGTCCGGACCGCGCCCATGCTCGCGGCGATGACCAGCGCGATGGCAACCGACTCCATGGCCGACAGGGCCTGGTTCAGCACCAGGAAGCCCGCCGTCGCCGCGATCGCCGGTTCCAGGCTCATGAGGATCGCAAACGTGGAGGCGGGCAGACGCCGTAGGGCCAGGAGTTCGAGGGTGTACGGGAGTACCGAGGAGAGGATCGCCACCGCCGCGCCCAGGGCGATCGTCACGGGGTCGAGGAGCTTTCCGCCCGACTCCAGCACGCCCAGCGGCAGGAACAGCACCGCCGCCACCACCATCGCCAGCGCCAGCCCGTCCGCCTGCGGGAACCGTCGGCCCGTACGCGCGCTGAAGACGATGTACGCCGCCCACATCGCGCCGGCGCCCAGGGCGAAGGCCACGCCCGCGGGGTCCAGGCTGCTGAAGCCTCCGCCGCCGAGGAGGAAGACGCCGGCGAGGGCCAGTCCGGCCCAGACGAAGTTGATCGCCCGCCTGGATGCGACCACCGACAGTGCCAGCGGGCCCAGCACCTCCAACGTCACCGCGGGGCCCAGCGGGATGCGGGCCACCGCCTGGTAGAAGAGGCCGTTCATCGCGGCCATGGTGATGCCGAACACGACCACTGTTCCCCAGTCCGTGCGGGAGTGGCCACGCAGCCGTGGGCGGCACACCAGCAGCAGAACCAGCGCCGCCACCGCCAGCCGCAGTGTCACCACGCCCAGCGCGCCCGCCCTCGGCATCAGGCTCACCGCGAGGGCACCGCCGAACTGCACCGAGATCCCGCCGGCGAAGACCAGCCCGACCGGACCGAGGGAGCCCCAGCGGCGCGGCGCACCGACCGGGAGGGAAGCGGTGGAGGAGGCAGCGGCGGCGGTCGGCGCGGGCGAGGTCACGGGCGGTCCTGAGGGCTCGGAGATCGTTCATCGTGATGTACTGCTGAGTCCAGGGTAGTGGACTCTGTCAGGTGTGTGAACCCAATTCGGAGCTGTCCCATGAAGTGAGAAAGCGATCCGGCAGCGCGCCGCGCGGCATCACCCGGAACGGCCCAGCCCTTCCGCCAGCACCTCCGCCAGATGCCGCCCCCGCACGCCCGCCAGCTGCTCCAGCTGCGTCCGGCAGGAGAAGCCGTCCGCCAGGATCAACGCCCCCTCCGGAGCCTGCCGTACGGACGGAAGCAGTTGCTCCTCCGCGCATGCCGCCGACACCTCGAAGTGGCCCTTCTCGAAGCCGAAGTTCCCGGCGAGCCCGCAGCAGCCGCCGCTCAGTCCGCCGGAGAGCAGTGCGGCTTCCCGCAGGCGGCGGTCGGCCGCGTCGCCGAGGACCGCGTGCTGGTGGCAGTGGGTCTGGCCGGTGACCGGGCGGTCCACGCGCGGTGGCGTCCAGTCCGGGGCCAGGCGCTCCAGGGCCTCCGCGAAGGTCAGGACCCGGGCCGCCAGGCGAGCCGCGCGCGGGTCGTCGTGCAGCAGCTCCGGCAGGTCCGCCCGCAGGGCCGCCGCGCAGCTCGGTTCCAGGACCACGAGGGGCACCTCGGCCGCCAGTACCGGTTCCAGCAGGTCCAGTGTCCTGCGCAGTACCGCTCGGGCCCGGTCCAACTGGCCCGTCGAGATGTACGTCAGGCCGCAGCACACCCTCCCCCGACGCCCCGCGCCCAGCAGCGAGAGAGCCCCTCTCGTACGGCCGTCCCCCACCGGCCGCCCCCGCATCCGCAAGGTCGGCGGCAGCGCCACCCGCAGACCCGCCGCCTCCAGCACCCGTACCGCCGCCCGCCCGACGGAAGGCGAGAGGTGCTCGGTGAAGGTGTCCGGCCACAGGACGACCAGGCGGCCGTCGGCAGCGGCGGGGCCGCCCTTACGTCGCCACCATCCGCTGAATGTCTCCGTGGCGACCCGAGGAATCCCCCGCTCGGCCGCCACCCCGCCGAGTCGCTTGCCCAGCGACGCCAACACCCCCACGGACGCGAGGGAGTTCACCACGGGAGCCAGCCGCCATCGCGCCACCCATCGCAGCCACACCGGCAGCCACCCCATCGTGTAGTGGGCCGCCGGGCGCCGCCGCCCCGCGTAATGGTGGTGCAGGAACTCCGCCTTGTACGTGGCCATGTCCACCCCGACCGGGCAGTCGGAGCGGCAGCCCTTGCAGGACAGGCACAGGTCGAGCGCGTCGCGGACCTCCGTCGAGCGCCAGCCGTCGGTCACGACCTCGCCCGCGAGCATCTCGTGCAGCAGCCGGGCACGCCCGCGCGTGGAGTGCTCCTCCTCGCCCGTCGCGCGGAAGGAGGGGCACATGACGGCGGGGCCGGTCGCCGAGGTCGTACGGCATTTGGCGACGCCGACACAGCGGCGTACGGCGGCGGAGAAGTCACCGGCGTCGGACGGGTAGCCGAAGGCCACGTCGACCGGTTCGCGGGGCAGGACGGAGAAGCGGAGGCCGGTATCGAGAGGGGACGGGCGGACGAGCATGCCGGGGTTCAGCGACCAGTCCGGGTCCCATACCGCCTTCGCCCGCTCGAACAGGCCGACCAGCTCCGGGCCGTACATCTTCGGCAGCAGTTCGGCCCGCGCCTGTCCGTCCCCGTGCTCCCCGGACAGCGAACCGCCGTGGGCCACCACCAGTTCGGCGAGCTCCTCCGAGAAGCGCCGGAAGCGGCCGATGCCCGCCTCGGTGAGCAGGTCGAAGTCGATACGGACGTGGATACAGCCGTCCCCGAAGTGGCCGTACGGCGTTCCGCGCAGCCCGTGCGCGGTCAGCAGGGCGCGGAAGTCCCGCAGGTAGGCGCCGAGGCGGGCGGGCGGGACCGCGCAGTCCTCCCAGCCCGGCCAGGCCTCGCTGCCGTCCGGCATGCGGGTCGCCGTACCGCTGGCGTCCTCGCGGATGCGCCACAGGGCCCGCTGCCCGGCCGGATCCGTGACGACCAGGGAGTCCACGACATCGGCGGCGCGCACGATCGTCTCCGCACGCGCGCGTGCCTCCTCGGGCGACTCCCCGCCCGTCTCCACGAACAGCCACGCACCGCCCCTGGGCAGCGCGACCGCCGAGGGCACCAGGTCGGCTGCCATGCCCTCCACCGTCAAAGGGCCGTACGGCAACAGCCCCGCCGCGGCCTCGGCGGCCGTGCCCTCGTGCGCGTACCCCAGTACCGCGAGGGCACGCGCGCGTGGCGCCGCCACGAGTGCGACGACCGCCTCGGTCAGCACGCCGAGCGTGCCCTCGGAACCGCAGAAGGAACGGGCCACGTCCGCGCCCTTCTCCGGCAGCAGCGCGTCCAGCGCGTAACCGGAGATACGGCGGGGCAGCTCCGGAAACCCGGTCCGCAGCAGGGCCAGTTCCCCCTCCACCAGCCCCCGCAGCCCCTCCGGCGCCCCCGCCCAGCCCCGGCCGAGCCTCAGCCGCTGCCCGCGCGCGGTGACGACGGCCAGCTCGCGAACGCTGTCCGCGGTGGTCCCCCACGCCACCGAGTGCGAGCCGCAGGAGTTGTTCCCGATCATCCCGCCGAGCGTGCAGCGGCTGTGGGTGGAGGGGTCGGGCCCGAAGCGCAGTCCGTGCGGCGCTGCGGCGTCCTGGAGCCGGTCGAGGACGAGTCCGGGCTGGACGACGGCGGTACGGCTCCCGGGGTCGAGGGACACGAGACGGTTCATGTGCCGGGTGAAGTCCAGCACGACCCCGGTGCCGGTGGCCTGCCCGGCGATGGAGGTGCCCCCGCCGCGCGGCACGACCGGCACGCCGTGCCTGCGGCACACCTCCAGTACGGCCGCCACGTCGTCGGCGTCGCGCGGGGCGACCACGCCGAGCGGGACACGCCGGTAGTTGGAGGCGTCCATGGTCACCAGCGCCCGGGACGTGACGTCGAAACCCACCTCGCCCCGGACGGCCTTGCGCAGCTCGACCGCCAGATCCTTCATGCGTCCACTCAACCAGCCCCACGTCTCAGCCGACGGACTGCATTTCGCCCCGGTTTCCCCCAGCGGCTAACCTCACCCCGTGGCTGAGATCCAGATTCCCGCTGACATCAAGCCCGCCGACGGACGTTTCGGCGCGGGCCCCTCCAAGGTGCGGACGGAGGCGCTGGACGCCCTCGCCGCCACCGGTACCTCTCTGCTGGGCACCTCCCACCGCCAGGCCCCGGTCAAGAACCTGGTCGGCCAGGTGCGGGAGGGCATCAGCGAGCTGTTCCAGCTCCCGGACGGCTACGAGGTCGTCCTCGGCAACGGCGGCTCCACCGCGTTCTGGGACATCGCCACCCACGGCCTGATCGAGAACAAGTCGCAGCACCTCACCTTCGGTGAGTTCAGCTCGAAGTTCGCCAAGGCCGCGAAGCTCGCCCCCTGGCTGGCCGAGCCGACCGTCATCTCCTCGGAGCCCGGCACGCACCCGGAGCCGCAGGCCGAGGCGGGCGTCGACGTCTACGCGTACACCCACAACGAGACCTCCACCGGTGTCGCGGCCCCCGTCAAGCGCGTGGCCGGTGCCGACGAGGGCTCCCTCGTCCTCGTGGACGCGACGAGTGGCGCCGGCGGTCTGCCCGTCGACATCGCCGAGACGGACGTCTACTACTTCGCCCCGCAGAAGTCCTTCGCCTCCGACGGCGGCCTGTGGATCGGTGTCTTCTCCCCGGCCGCGATCGAGCGCGCCGGGCGCGTCCACGCGAGCGGTCGTCATGTGCCGGAGTTCTTCAGCCTGCCGACGGCGATCGACAACTCCCGCAAGAACCAGACGTACAACACCCCGGCCCTCGCCACCCTCTTCCTGCTGAACCAGCAGCTGGAGTGGATCAACGGCCAGGGCGGCCTCGCCTGGTCCACGGCCCGTACGAAGGACTCCTCGACCCGGCTGTACGGCTGGGCGGAGGAGAGCAAGTACGCGACCCCGTTCGTCACGGACCCGGCCAAGCGCTCGCAGGTCATCGGCACGATCGACTTCTCCGACGAGATCGACGCCGCCGCCGTCGCCAAGGTGCTGCGCGCGAACGGCATCGTCGACACCGAGCCCTACCGCAAGCTCGGCCGCAACCAGCTCCGTATCGCGATGTTCCCGGCGATCGACCCGGCGGACGTCGAGGCGCTGACGAAGTGCGTCGACTACGTGATCGAGAAGCTGTAAGCAGTCATCGAGAAGCTGTAAGCGGTTTCCGTACGGCTGTGGAGGGCGCCCGGCGAACCCCGCCGGGCGCCCTCGCCTTTCACCGGCCGAGCTTCTGGAACCTCCGCACCGCGAGCGGCAGGAAGATCGCCGTCAGGACGACGGGCCACACGCCCGCCATGAGCAGGGCGTGCTCCTCGACCCAGGAGTCGCCGCCGCCGACCGGGGTGCCGAACAGGTCACGGGTCGCCGCGGCCGTGGAGGAGATCGGGTTCCAGGCCGCGACCCAGCCCAGCCAGTCGGGCATCAGCTGGGGTGCGACGAAGATGCTGGAGATCATCGTCAGCGGGAAGGCGACCGCGAAAAGTCCGCCCGCCGCCTCCGGGTTGGGGACCAGGAGACCGAGCCACACGCCGATCCAGATCAGCGAGAACCGCAGCCACAGCAGCAGCCCGAACGCGGCCAGGAAATTGAGCCCGCCGTCCGGCCGCCAGCCCATCGCGACCGCGGTCAGCATCATGATCGCCAACTCGGCGCAGGCGCCGAGGAGATCGGTCACCCCGCGTCCGGCGACCACCGCGGAGGAGGCCATGGGCATGGAGCGGAACCGGTCGAGGACGCCCTTGGTGGAGTCGTAGACCACGAGGGTCGCGGTGTTGATGAAGCCGAAGGCCATGGTCATCACGAACATGCCGGGCATCAGGAAGTCCTTGTAGTCCCCGCCCCCGGGCACCTGCATGGCGCTGCCGAAGACATAGCCGTACAGCAGGACGGAGAGGATCGGGAAGCCCAGCTGCCAGGCGATGTTGACCGGTTGGCGCTGGTAGTGGGTGAGGCCGCGGCGGACGATGTTCCACACGTCGGCGAGCAGCCAGTACGTACGGCCGCCCGGAGCCTGCGTGTTCAGGTCTACGGCGGTCATGCCGCTGCCTCCTTCTCGGTGCGGTGTCCGGTCAGACGCAGGAAGACGTCGTCGAGGCTCGGCCTGCGCAGTCCGATGTCCTCGACCCGCACGCCCTCGTCCTGGAGGGTGCGCGCGACCTCGGTGAGCGCGCTCACCCGGTCGGTCACGGGAGCGTGCACCCGCAACTCTGCCTCGTCGGCCTCGGGTTCGCCGTCCGAGACCCGGGAGACGACCTTGACCACGCGCGGGATCTCCGACCGCTCGGCGACCACGACCTCGACCCGGTCGCCGCCGACGAGGTTCTTCAGCCCGTCCGGGGTGTCGTCGGCGATGGCCTTCCCCTGGTCGATGACGGTGATGCGGGAGGCCAGCTTGTCGGCTTCCTCCAGATACTGCGTGGTCAGCAGTACGGTCGTGCCGCTCGCCACCAACGCCCGTACCGACTCCCAGACTTCGCCCCGGCTGCGCGGGTCCAGCCCGGTCGTCGGCTCGTCCAGGAAGAGCACCGCCGGGGCGAGGATCATCGACGCGGCGAGGTCCAGGCGGCGCCGCATACCGCCGCTGTACTTGCCTACGCCCTTCTCGGCGGCGTCGGTCAGGTCGAACCGCTCCAGCAGCTCGGTGGCGCGCGCCTTGGCCCGCCTGCCGCCGAGGTGGAACAGGCGGCCGAACATCTCCAGGTTCTGCCGGCCGGTGAGTACCTCGTCCACCGCGGCGTACTGCCCGGTGAGCCCGATCCGGGCGCGCACCTCGCGCGACTGCCGGACGACGTCCAGGCCGGCCACCGTCGCCCGGCCGCCGTCCAGCTTCAGCAGCGTGGACAGGATGCGCACGGCCGTGGTCTTGCCCGCGCCGTTCGGACCGAGCAGTCCGTGTACGGTGCCCTCGCGGACGGCCAGGTCGAAGCCGTCGAGGGCGCGCTTGTCGCCGTAGCGCTTCTCCAGGGCCTCGGCCCGTACGGCGTGTCCGTCGCTCATGGGGTCCCCCTTCTCCGTAACCGAGTACACCGTACCCGATTGCGCGTACGCCGTACCCAGTTTTTTCCGGAGGACTTAAGCTGAAGGGCATGACCAGCGGCAAGGGCGGTACGGAGACCAGTGGCAGCGGTGACATCGCCCGCACCATGGAACTGCTCTGGGACACCGGCAGGCGCCCCAGCCGCGGCCCGAAGCCGACCCTCACGATCGACCAGATCGTGGAAGCGGCTGTCCGGGTGGCGGACGGCGAGGGTCTTGAGGCGGTCTCCATGCGCCGGGTCGCCGCCGAACTCGGCACCGGCACCATGTCGCTGTACCGGTACGTCCCCGGCAAGGGCGAGCTGCTCGACCTGATGCTGGACCGGGTCCAGCGGCCCTCGGAGGACCCGGCCGATCTGGGCGACGGCACCTGGCGCTCGGCGCTGGAGGCCCTGGGCCGCGCGACCCTCGACCTCTACCGCCGCCACCCCTGGCTGCTCCAGGTCAACCAGTCCCGCCCGCTCCTCGGGCCGAGCGCCCTGGACGGCATGGAGAAGATCCTCGCCCGGCTCAAGCCGATGGGCCTGAGCGACCCCGAAACGGTCTCGGCGATCATCATGATCGACGGCTATGTCGTGGGCGCCGCGCGCACCCAGCTGTACCAGCGGGAGGCGGAACGGCGGACGGGACTGACCGACGCGGAGTTCTGGCAGGCGCAGACGCCGATGCTGGAGAAGGTCCTGACGTCCGGCCGCTATCCCCTGCTCTCCTCCCTCGCCGAGGACACATGGGGGCCGGACTTCGACCACTTCGAGTTCGGGCTGCAGCGGATCCTGGACGGGCTTGAGGTGTTCGTGGCCCGGCGCCGGGAGGAGTGAGCCGGGGGCTCACCTGCGCCGCAGCAGCCGCCCGAAGCCGAACACCGCGGCGATGACGGCGGCCACGGCAAGGGCGCCGACCTTGTAGTCGCCGCCCTCACCGTCACCGGAACCCCCGTCGGCGGACGGCGACTTGGAGTCCCCACCGCCACCCTCGCCGGAGGCGTCCCCGGGCGCGTCCTCCGGCTGCACCGAACTCTCCGCCCCTTCGGCGCCGTACATGAGCTTCGAGCCGTCGGCGGTGTAGGTGACGGACTCGCCCTGGCCGAGGAACGGCACGCTCAGACGGCCGGTCCGCTTGAGGTCGCCGCCGTTCCAGTCAAAGGCGGCGGCGCCGAAGTAGCTGCGGACGACGAGCGTCTTGCCGTCGGGCGCGAGGGTGGCGTCGGTGGCCTGGAGGTTCTCGACGGTGGCGATGGGCTTGAAGACGTTCGTGCCGGAGGCGGAGAGCTCGGCCGGACCCTCGTAGAGTTGCCCGTCCCCGTCCTGCTTGTCCACGATGTAGACGCGCCCGGTCTTCGGATGCACGACGAGCGACTCCGCGTCCCGCGCCCCGTCCTCGTACTTCACGACGTACTGCGTGGCCTTGATCGTCTGATCCCGCAGCTCCTTGGGCTCGGGCAGCTGGTAGATCCACACGTACGGCCAGGTGCCGCCCATGTTGTCGCCGATGTCGCCGACGTAGAGCTGGTTGTCCGGGCCGACGGAGATCGCCTCGACGTCGCGCGGTGCGCCGACGCCGGTCATGGTGAGGGTGGCGACGGTGTCGCCGGTGGCGCTGTCGACGGCGTAGAGGTAGGCGCCGTCGTCACTGTCGTTGTGGGTCCAGTAGATGCCGGGATGCTGACGTGAGGCGGCGAGACCGCTGGACTCGGTGATGCGCGGGTCCTTGATGGTGAAGCCGTCGTCACCGTCGGCGGCGGAGGCGGGCACGGCGAACGCGCCCACGAGGAGGGCGGCGGCGAGGACGGCGAACGGTCGGCGCATGCCGTCAAGACTGCCATCCCGCCCTGCCGTTCGGCGGGGCGTGTCCGGCCTCACACCCCACCCGCCCCGCTGATCGTCCATCATGAGCGGATGCTCAGGTTCATGCCCGTCGGTGACTCCCAGACGATCGGAAGCGCGGGCGAACACACCTGGCGCTACCGACTGTGGCAGCACCTGCGCGACACGTACGGCGGACCCTTCACCCTCGTGGGCCCCCGAGAGACGCTCTACGACAAGGCCACGGACTCCCCCACCTCGTACGAGTACGCCGACCCCGACTTCCCCCGCGCCCACCTGGCCGGCTGGGGCGAGGGCTGGCTGCACATGGCGCCGCTGATCGGCGAGGCGGCACGGTCGTGCCGGGCGGATGTGCTGCTGGTCTCCCTGGGCCTGATCGACCTGGGCTTCTACACGAACGCGCAGCAGACGGCGGAGAACGTGCGGGCCTTCGTGGCCGAGGCACGGGCGGCCCGGCCGAAGGTGCGGATGGCGATCCTGCCGGTCATCCCGAACATCCGGGCGGAGTCCGAGCCCGACTTCGGCGCGCAGGTCACCCTCTTCAACGAACTCCTGGCGAAGGCGGTGGCCGACCTGGACGAGCCCCGCTCGTCCCTCCTGCTGACCTCACCCCCGCCGTCGTACGACATCAACTTCGACACGTATGACGGCACCCACCCGAACGCCAGCGGCGAGCAGAAGATCGCGGCGGCGTTCGCGGACGCGATGTGGCAGGCGTGGGGTCTGGGGGAGCGGTACGGGGACTGAGTTCCTTACGTGACCTGGTCACCGTGCGTATCGTTGTACTGCGCGGCTGCATCTGTCCGTGGGGCGGCCGGGGAGGAGCGCCACGATGACCGTCCTTCAAGACAGGATCGCGATGGCCGACGCCAACACCGAGCGCTTGGACGAGTGGTTCGAGCGGCTTGAGCGCATGCCCGTCCCCGAGGGATACAAGGTCGAGATCGTCGGGGGCAACGTTCACATGACGCCGCAGCGGGACACTCACTGGGAAAACATCCGGCGGATCGTGCGGGCTCTCGAGGACAGGTTCGGCATGGACGTCAAGGTCTTCTCGGACGTCCGCATCGACTTCCCTGGCCACGAGAACGGATTCTGCCCGGACGTCGCCCTACTCAAGGACTCGGCGAAGAAGGACGACAAGAACCACTGGCGTTACCAGGACGTCGACTTCGTCGCCGAGGTCATCTCCGAGGGCACGGGCGCCAACGACTACGGCCCGAAGAAGTCTGCCTACGCGGTCGCCGAGGTCCCTCTTTACCTCGTCGTCGACCCCTACCAGGGCCGGTGCTTCGTCTACACCCACCCCAAGGACGGCGACTACGCCATGAGGACGTCGGTGGACTTCGGCACCGACATCGACCTCACCGGCACCGTCGTAGACCTCGTCCTCAAGACCGACAAGTTCCCCCGCGACTGACAGAATCAGTTCGCATGGCGATCATCCATCACACCACCCTCAAGCCCTCCAAGCTCGACCTGCTCACCACCTGGCTGCCCGCCCGCCCCTGGTATGCCGGCGACGGCGCACCGGAGTTGACCAAGGCCGGCGGTTTCCGGCTGGACGATCCCGAGGGTGAGGTCGGGATCGAGTTCATGGTGGTGGGCGATGCCGACGGGGTCACGTACCTCGTCCCCCTCACCTACCGCGGCGCCCCTCTCGACGGCGCCGAGCACGCCCTCGTCGGGACCATGGAGCACGGGGTGCTGGGCAAGCGCTGGGCCTACGACGGCTGCCATGACCCGGTGCTGGTCGCCGAGTTGTTCGCCCTTGTCGAAGGGCGCGCCCAGGCGCAGGCCCAGTCCATCGACAACACCCCGGACCACGAGATCGCCCGCTCCTACACCGGTCCCGGCGGCCTCCGTCCGCAAGGCCCCGCCGTCGAGGACAAGAGCGGCACCGAGATCACCGCCCAGGACGGCACCACCCTGCGCCTGCATCGCCGCCCCGGCCTCCCCGACGCCCCGCCCCCGGGCGTCGTCGGGCATGTCTCCGGGCACTGGACCGCCCCGGACGGCACCCGCGTCCGCGCGCTCTTCGCCGAGCTGCGCTGAGGATCCTTGCTTCGAGTCCACTCCACGCAGTTGGCTTGTCAGTCATGAAGTACACGCAGCTCGGACGCACGGGACTCAAGGTCAGCCGACTCGTCCTCGGCACCATGAACTTCGGACCGCAGACCGACGAAGCCGACAGCCACGCGATCATGGACGCGGCGCTGGACGCGGGCATCAACTTCTTCGACACCGCCAACGTGTACGGCTGGGGCGAGGACAAGGGCCGTACCGAGTCGATCATCGGCAGCTGGTTCGCCAAGGGCGGCGACCGCCGGGACAAGGTCGTCCTCGCCACCAAGGTGTACGGCAACATGGGCGCCGACGGCGCGGCCTGGCCGAACCACGACAAACTGTCGGCGCTCAACATCCGCCGGGCCGTCGACGCCTCGCTGAAGCGGCTCGGTACGGACCACATCGACGTCTACCAGTTCCACCACATCGACCGGAACACCCCCTTCGAGGAGATCTGGCAGGCCATCGACGTCCTCGTCCAGCAGGGCAAGATCCTGTACGCCGGTTCCAGCAACTTCCCCGGCTACAAGATCGCCCAGGCCAATGAGACCGCCGCCCGCCGCGGCTCGTACGGCCTGGTCAGCGAGCAGTGCCTGTACAACCTGTACGAGCGCCGCGCCGAGATGGAGGTCATCCCGGCCGCGCAGGACTACGGGCTCGGCGTCATCCCGTGGTCGCCGCTGCACGGCGGTCTGCTCGGCGGCGTGATCAAGAAGGAGACGGAGGGCGGACGGCGTGCCTCCGGGCGCGCGGCCGACACCCTCGCCGATCCCGCCGCCCGCGCCCGCCTCCAGTCCTACGAGGACCTGTTGGACAAGCACGGGGTCGAACCGGGCGAAGCGGCCCTGGCCTGGCTCCTCACCCGCCCCGGTGTGACGGGCCCGATCGTCGGCCCGCGCACCGCGCAGCAGCTCGACTCCGCGCTGCGGGCGGTCGAGCTGGAACTGAGCGAGGAGCTGCTGACGGGCTTGGACGAGATCTTCCCCGGACCGGGGCCGGCTCCCGAGGCCTTCGCCTGGTAGCACCCCTGTCAGCGGGGGCGCCCCTGGTCAGGGCGCCTCCGCTACTGGCCCACTGCTGCCGCCAACACGACCACGACGAACATCAGCACAAGCACACCGGCCATGATCCGGTTCCGGGTTTTCGGGTCCACACCCCGAGCCTAACCGCCCGCCCCGAGCGCCCAACGGGCGACCGCCTCGTACCGCGGCTGCTCCCCCGGCACCCCGGACCTCGGCAGGTCACTGCGCACCAGCGCCAGCTCCCCCACGGTCCAGGCGCGCCCGGTGAAGGCGTCCAGCGACGCCAGACAGTCCCGTACATCCACCGCGTCCCGGCTCCGCGCCACCGTCAGATGCGCTTTGTACCGCCGGTGGTCCCCCATCGGCACCCCCGCCTTCCGCCCCGCCGCCTCCGCCCGGTCGGCCAGCAGCCGCATGCTCGGCACATCCCCGTCCGCCCCGACCCACAGCGCCCGGCCGTGCCCGAACTGCCCGCCCCCGCGCAGGGTCAGCCGGAAGGGCTCACTGCGGTGCGCCGCGCGCTCCAGCCGAAGAGACAGATCCGGTACGACGTCGTCGTCGACCTCGCCGTAGAAGGCAAGCGTGAAGTGCCACCCGGGGCGGCCGGTCCAGCGCAGCGCGTCCGACCCCGGCAGCGTCTTCAACTGGTCGACCTCAGCGGCCAGTTCACGGGAAACATCCTCCGGCAGGAGCAGCGCGGCGAAGAGTCTCATACGTCCAGTCTCACCGCCGCACCCGCGAGTGACCCGGTCACCGTGCGTATCGTTGTACTGCGCGTTTGGCCGTGACCGAGCGGCAGCCGGGCAGGAGCGCCACGATGACCGTCCTTGACGACAGGATCGAGATGGCCGAGAGCAGCGGCGAACTCACGCTCGACATGATGTTCGAGTGGCTGGAGAAGATGCCCGTCCCCGAGGGATACAGGACCGAGATCGTCGGGGGGCACATCTTCATGTCACCGCGGCGCCGCACTCACTGGCAAATCATCTTCGACATCCTCGACCAGCTGCGCAGTCGGCACCCCAAGCAGTGTCTGATGTCCGACGTCCGCATCGACTTCCCGGCCGGCTCAACGGTTTCGCCACCGACGTCACCCTGATCGCCGAGGACGCGCAGGTGGACGACAAGGGCCGCTGGCATTACGAGGACGTCGAGTTCATCGCCGAGGTCATCTCCAAGGACACGGCTTCCAACGACTACGGCACCAAGAAGACCGCCTACGCCCTCGCAGAAGTACCGGTGTACCTGATCGTGGATCCCTACACCGCGGAGTGGCACCTGCACGCCCTGCCCCAGGACGGCAAGTACCACAGCGCGGTCAGCTTCTCCTTCGGTGAAGAGATCGACCTGGCCGAGACCGCGGTCGGCCTCGTCCTGAAGAGCGACGAGTTCCCCCGCGACTGACCTGGACGCCCCTCCTACGCCACCGTCGCCAGCTGCTCCCGCTCCCTCGGCACGAAGCGGACCACCGGATGTCCGCCGTTCCAGCCCACCGTCAGCCGTAGATTGCCGACTCGGGCCAGGACCAGGCCGATCACGACCGCCGCGGCCGCGGCGATGGCGCCGCCGGCGGCCAGGCCCGCGCGGACGCCGTACGCGTCGGTGATCCAGCCGGCGATCGGCGCTCCCAGCGGCGCGCCGCCCATGAACACCATCATGTACAGGGCCATCACCCGGCCGCGCATGGCCGGGTCGGTGCTCAGCTGGACGCTGCTGTTGGCGGTGACGTTGACCGTCATGCCGAACATCCCGATCGGGACCATGAGCAGCGCGAACAGCCACAGCGAGGGCGCGATCGCGGCCGCGATCTCCAGCGCGCCGAAGGCCACCGCGCCCGCGACCAGCACCCTGAGCCGGGCGGTGCCGCGGCGGGCGGCGAGCAGGGCGCCCGACAGGGAGCCCACCGCCATCAGGGTGTTGAACAGGCTGTAGGAGCCGGCCCCCGCGTGGAAGACGTCGTCGGCGAAGGCGGAGAGGTAGACGGGGAAGTTGAAGCCGAAGGTGCTGACGAACCCGACCAGGACGATGGTCCAGATCAGCTCCGGGCGCCCGGCGACGTACTGCAGGCCCTCCCGCAGCTGACCCTTGCCGCGCGGCGCCCGCTCGACGACGTGCAGGTCGCGGGCGCGCATCAGCAGCAGCCCGGCGATGGGCGCGACGAAGGACAGGCCGTTGAAAAGGAAGGCCCATCCCGTGCCCACGCCGGTGATCATCAGGCCGGCCACCGCCGGGCCGACGAGCCGCGCGGACTGGAAGTTCGCCGAGTTGAGACTGACCGCGTTCTGGAGCTGGTCGGGGCCGACCATCTCGGTGACGAAGGTCTGCCGGGCCGGGTTGTCGACGACCGTCGCGAGACCCACGGCCCAGGCGGCGAGGTAGACGTGCCAGACCTCGACATGTCCGCTCAGCGTCAAAAAGGCGAGCGCGAGGCCGGTCACGGCCATGGCGGACTGCGTGACGAGCAGCGTGGGCCGCTTGGGCAGCCGGTCGACGAGGACACCGCCGTAGAGGCCGAAGAGCAGCATCGGCAGGAACTGCAGAGCCGTCGTGATGCCGACGGCGGTCGCGGAGCCGGTGAGGCTGAGGACCAGCCAGTCCTGGGCGATGCGCTGCATCCAGGTGCCGGTGTTGGAGACGACCTGTCCGATGAAGAACAGGCGGTAGTTCCGGACGCCCAGCGAGCTGAACATCGAGGACTTGGAAGACTTGGTAGGGGTGGTCGGTGCGGGGGCGGAGGGTGCTCCGGATCCCGTACTCAAAAGGCTTCGCCTCCTTCGACGCGCTTACAGGTGTGCGAGCTTCTCCAGTACGGGGGCGGCGGCGCGGAGTTTCGCCCACTCGTCCTCGTCGAGGCCGTCGACCAGGGTGGCCAGGAAGGCGTTGCGCTTACGGCGGCTCTCTTCGAGCATCGCCTCGGCCTGCTCGGTCCTCGTGACGACCTTCTGGCGCCGGTCCTCGGGGTGCGGCTCAAGCCGGACCAGCCCCTTGGCCTCCAGCAACGCGACGATGCGGGTCATCGACGGCGGCTGGACATGCTCCTTGCGGGCGAGCTCGCCCGGGGTGGCCTGGCCGCAGTTGGAGAGGGTGCCGAGCACCGACATCTCGGTCGGGCTCAGCGACTCGTCGACCCGCTGGTGCTTGAGCCGGCGGGACAGCCGCATGACAGCGGAGCGCAGGGAGTTCACGGCGGCAGCATCGTCGCCGTGGGTAAGGTCCGACATGTTCTTTAGGTTACCTCATTACCCTGACTAAAGACCACCCTGACACGCACAAATGCCCGTGACCCCGGCCACTGAACCCCGCCGTCACCCATATGAGTGAGCCGAATCCGGAAAGTGACACGCGGTCCGGCCACCTGAGGTGACCCTCGTAGGCATGGGGACCAGCGTGCTCAGCCTGCGGATAGACGGGGAGCTGCTCGAACGGCTCCGGCACCACGCGGCGAAAAGAGGAATGAGCGTCCAGGACTACGTGGTCCGGGCGCTCATTCGGGACGACTTCGACGAGCGGTTCCAGACCGCCGTGGAAGAGACAGAGAAGTTCTACGGCCTTACGTGAGGCCCAGCGCCGGCATCAGGTAGTAGAAGCCGAACACCGTGGCCACGACATACATCGCGGCGGGGATCTCCTTGCCCCGCCCGGCCGCCAGCCGCAGCACCACGAAGGTGATGAAGCCCATGCCGATGCCGTTGGTGATCGAGTAGGTGAACGGCATCATCACCATCGTCACGAACGCCGGGATCGCGATCGTGTAGTCGGCCCAGTCGATCTCCTTGACGGAGTTCGCGAGGATCAGGAAGCCGACCGCGAGCAGCGCCGGGGTGGCCGCCTGGGACGGGACCATGGTGGCGACCGGCGTCAGGAAGAGCGCGACGGTGAAGAGCCCGCCGGTGACGATGTTCGCGAAGCCGGTGCGGGCGCCCTCGCCGACGCCGGCCGTGGACTCCACGAAGGCGGTGGTGGCCGAGGAGGAGCTGGCACCGCCCGCGGCGACCGCGAGGCCGTCGACGAAGAGGACCTTGTTGATGCCGGGCATCTGCCCCTGGGCGTCGGTCAGCTTGGCCTCGTCGGAGACGCCCATGATCGTGCCCATGGCGTCGAAGAAGCACGACAGCAGGACCGTGAAGACGAACAGGACGCCGGTCAGCATGCCGACCTTCTCGAACCCGCCGAACAGGCTGACCTCGCCGACCAGACCGAAGTCGGGGGAGGCGAGCGGGTTGCCCGGCCACTTCGGGGTGGTCAGGCCCCAGGAGGGGATGTCCGCGACCGCGTTGATGATCACCGCGAGGACCGTCATGGTGACGATCGAGATCAGGATGGCGCCGGAGACCTTGCGCACGATGAGGGCCAGCGTCAGCAGCGCGCCCAGGATGAAGACGAGCACCGGCCAGCCGTTGAGATGACCGCCGCCGCCGAGCTGGAGCGGGACGGTGGTCTGGGCGGCGTCCGGGATGCGGGAGACGAACCCGGAGTCGACGAGCCCGATCAGCATGATGAACAGGCCGATACCGATCGAGATGGCCTTGCGCAGTCCGAAGGGAACGGCGTTCATCACGCGCTCGCGCAGACCCGTGGCGACCAGCAGCATCACGACGAAGCCGGCCAGGACGACCATGCCCATGGCGTCCGGCCAGGACATCCGGGGCGCGAGCTGGAGCGCGACGACCGAGTTCACGCCGAGTCCGGCGGCCAGCGCGATCGGCACATTGCCGATGACGCCCATGAGGAGCGTGGTGAAGGCGGCCGTCAGGGCGGTGGCGGTGACCAGCTGACCGTTGTCGAGCTGATTGCCGTACATGTCCTTCGCGCTGCCGAGGATGATCGGGTTCAGCACGATGATGTACGCCATCGCGAAGAAGGTGGCGAAGCCACCGCGGACCTCACGCGCGAGCGTGCTGCCCCGCTCCGAGATCTTGAAGAAGCGGTCGAGCGCACCGTACGCGGGCGCGCCGCCCGGCTGCTCGGGGGCGGGAACCTTGGCGGGGGCCGAGGTGGGCATTGGCGTTTCCTACGAACAGAAGTGGTCAGAGACAAACGGTTTCAGTATGAACATATGATGGATTGATCGCTATCTCCGCGCGTAGACCGCGTGTGGACCTGATCGCGGTGAGCCGCTATCCGATCGCCTCGTAAGCTGTGCCCATGGCGAAGTGGACACCCCAGCACGAGGCGCCGGAGCCCCTGGAGGGCCCCGTCGTCGCCACCATCACGGGCGGCACGATCCTCTGGTTCGTCCTCTTCCTGATCCAGCTCCCCTTCTACGGCTGGTTCGACGACCGCGGGCACCTGTGGTGGCTGTGGACCTGCCTGGCCGGCGGCGGGCTCGGTCTGATCGGCATCTGGTACGTCCGCAAGCGGGACGCCGCGATCAAGCGGTCCGCGTCCGCACAGCAGTAGGCGCGGCCTACAACCACGGCACCATTTCGCCCCGTTGCCCGTCCTCCCCAGGTCGGATCTTCCGCGCACTCGGCGGGTGAAGCCGTAAATCCGCACGTACCGTCGAATGCATGACGCACATCGACGCGGGCACCGAAGTCGATCCCGGCCATCCCCTGCCCGCCCCGGTGGGTACGGGCGGACTGACCGCCGCCGAAGTGGCCGAGCGGGTCGCGCGGGGGCAGGTCAACGACATACCGGTGCGCAGCAGCCGCTCCACCGTCGATATCGTCCGGGCCAATGTCTTCACCCGGTTCAACGCGATCATCGGCGTGCTCTGGCTGATCACGCTGTTCGTCGCGCCGATCCAGGACAGCCTGTTCGGCTTCGTCATCCTCGCCAACACCGGTATCGGCATCGTCCAGGAGTGGCGCGCGAAGAAGACCCTGGACTCCCTCGCCGTCATCGGGGAGGCCCGGCCCACCGTCCGGCGCGACGGGGTCGCCGCCGAGGTGACCACCGCCGAGATCGTGCTGGACGACCTGATCGAGATCGGGCCCGGTGACAAGGCCGTCGTCGACGGGGTGTGCGTCGAGGCCGACGGCCTGGAGATCGACGAGTCCCTGCTCACCGGCGAGGCGGACCCGGTCGTCAAACGGCCCGGGGACCAGGTCCTGTCCGGCAGCTTCGTGGTCGCGGGCGGCGGCGCCTTCCAGGCCACCAAGGTGGGCCGCGAGGCCTACGCCGCCCAGCTCGCCGAGGAGGCCTCCCGCTTCACCCTGGTCCACTCCGAGCTGCGCTCCGGCATCTCCACGATCCTCAAGTACGTGACCTGGATGATGATCCCGGCCGCGCTCGGTCTGATCGCCACCCAGCTCTTCGTGAAGAACAAGGACCTCGACGACTCGATCGCCCGGACCGTCGGCGGCATCGTCCCCATGGTCCCCGAGGGCCTGGTCCTGCTCACCTCCGTCGCCTTCGCCATCGGCGTCATCCGGCTTGGCCGAAAACAGTGCCTGGTTCAGGAACTCCCGGCCATCGAGGGCCTCGCCCGCGTCGACACCGTCTGCCTCGACAAGACCGGCACCCTCACCGAGGGCGGCATGGACGTCACCGAGCTCAGACCGCTGGGCGGCCGCGACGAGGGTTACGTCCGCACCGTGCTCGGCGCCCTCGGCGAGTCCGACCCCCGCCCCAACGCCTCCCTCCAGGCCATCATCGACGCCTACCCCGACGCCGAGGACTGGCGCTGCACCGAGTCCCTCCCCTTCTCCTCCGCCCGCAAGTACAGCGGCGCCACCTTCAGCGAGGGGGGCGGCGAGTCCAGTACGTGGCTGCTGGGGGCGCCTGATGTGCTCCTGCCCGCCGGTGACCCGGCCCTCGCGGAGACCGAGGCGCTCAACAAGCAGGGCCTGCGCGTCCTGCTGCTCGCCCGGGCCGGCCGCGACCTCGACGATCCCGGCGTGGCCGACGGTGCCAAGCCCGCCGCACTCGTCGTCCTGGAACAGCGGCTGCGGCCCGACGCCGCCGACACCCTGCGCTACTTCGCCGAGCAGAACGTCAGCGCCAAGGTCATCTCCGGCGACAACGCGGTCTCGGTGGGCGCGGTCGCGAACAAGCTCGGGCTGATGGGAACGACCGTCGACGCACGCACGCTGCCGCGCGACAAGGACGGCATGGCCGCCGCCCTCGACGAGGCCACGATGTTCGGGCGCGTCACCCCGCAGCAGAAGCGGGACATGGTCGGCGCCCTCCAGTCCCACGGGCACAACGTCGCCATGACCGGCGACGGCGTGAACGACGTCCTGGCCCTGAAGGACGCCGACATCGGCGTCGCGATGGGCTCGGGTTCGGAGGCCACCCGCGCGGTGGCGCAGATCGTGCTGCTCAACAACAGCTTCGCCACGCTTCCCTCGGTGGTCGCCGAGGGGCGGCGGGTCATCGGGAACATCACCCGGGTCGCGACGCTGTTCCTGGTGAAGACGGTGTACTCGGTACTGCTGGCCGTGATGGTGGTGTGCTGGCAGGTGGAATACCCGTTCCTGCCACGGCACTTGACCCTGCTGTCCACCCTGACCATCGGCGTCCCGGCGTTCTTCCTCGCCCTCGCGCCCAACAAGGAACGGGCGAAACCGCACTTCGTGCGGCGGGTGATGCGGTACTCGATCCCGGGTGGCGTGGTGGCCGCGGTCGCGACCTTCCTGACGTACCTGATCGCCCGTCACTACTACTCGGGCGAGGGGGCGTTGGACGCGGAGACCAGCGCGGCGACGCTCACGCTGTTCCTGATCTCGATGTGGGTGCTGGCGATCATCGCGCGGCCGTACACCTGGTGGCGGGTGGCCCTGGTCGCGTCGATGGGCCTCGGCTTCGTCCTGGTGCTGGTCGTGCCCTGGCTGCAGGAGTTCTTCGCGCTGCGGCTGGTCGGCGAGACCATGCCCTGGATCGCGGTGGGGATTTCGGTGGGTGCGGCGGCCGCCCTGGAGTTCCTGTGGAAGTGGGTCGACCGCCGTTTCCCGGCGTAAGGAGTCCTACTGCACGTCGATGGCGTCGCCCTTGGCGCTGACCGGCGCCGTGCTCGTGATGCCCGCGTACGTGAAGCGGTAGTAGCCGTCCTCGGAGGCCGTGACCGTCGTCTTCAGCGCACCGCCCGTGGCGGTCTGGACGCCCTTGACGTTCGTGTAGGCGGTCGTGCCCGCCTTGCGGAACTGGAGCACCACCTTCTGGCCCGCCGGGAGGCCCACGTACTTCTCGGTCTCCCAGTTGGCGCGGGTCAGCTTGCCGGTGACCGTGATGGGCTTGCCCTTCTTCACCGGCTCCGGCGCGGCGTCGACCGTGAGCTTGGAGGCGCGCTGGACCACCGTGCTGCCGAGGTCGCCCTGGTCGGCGTAACCGACCTTGGTGATGTCGTAGTTCTCGCCGAGCGGGTCCTGGCCGTTCTGCGCGAGCGCGAGGGCCGCGCCCTTCCAGGTGCCGGCGTCGGAGTTCAGCAGCTCGCCGTCGCCCGGGTAGATGTCGATCTTGCCGGTGCAGTCGGCGGTGGTGGCCGAGGTCGAGGTGCAGGTGGCGGCCTTGTTGCCGAACAGCATGTTGTCCGGGGTCGCGAAGGCGCCCTTGTAGATGTACGGGCCGGTCTGGAAGTCCTCGGCCTTGATGTCGATGTCGGCGGCGTGGGTCATCGTGTAGGTGACCGTCGTCGAGACCTGGGCGGTCGTGCCGGCCTTGACCGTCTTGGCGATCTTGAAGTTGGAGAAGGTGACGTCCATGTCGTACGGGGCGTCGGCGCGGGTGCCGTAGGCGCTCTTGGCGGCGGCGTCGCGGATCTTCGCGACGTCGGCACGGTAGGCGGAGGCGGAGTCGTCGGCCTGCGCGGCCGGCACGGCGAAGGCGGACAGGGCCAGGGCGCCGGAGACGGCGGCCACAGTGGCGCGAATACGCATGCGTTCCCCAAATGGTCGTGAAGGGAGCCTGGATGCTCCACATGATCAGAGGGGCGCGCGGGCCGTTCGGTTGCCCGACGGCCCCAAAACGCCGACGCCCGGCCGCGGATGGCTTCCGGGACCGGGCGACTGCGTACTGCCGGGCTGCTTACTGGACGTCGATGAAGTCACCCGCGGCCGAGACCGGCGCGGTGGACGTGATGCCCGCGTAGGTGAAGCGGTAGTAACCGTCGGTGGACGCCGTGACCGTGGTCTTCAGCGCGCCGCCCGTGGTGGTCTTGATGCCCTTGACGTTGGAGTACGTCGTGGTGCCCTTCTTGCGGAACTGCAGCACCACGCTCTGGCCGCTGGGCATGCCCACGTACGTGTTGGAGTCCCAGCTGGCGCGGGTCAGCTTGCCGGTGACCGTGATGGTCTTGCCCTTCTTCACCGGCTCCGGCGAGGCGTTGACCGTCAGCTTGGAGTAGCGCTGGAGGTTGAAGGAGTTGGTCTTGTCCTGCACCGCGACACCGACGTTGTCCAGGTTCGGGTTCTCCGGGTCCTCACCGTTGAAGGCGACCGCGAAGGCGGCGGCCTTCCAGGCGCCCGCGTCCTCGTTCAGCAGCGCGAGCGGGTCGATGGTGACGGTGGCCTTGCAGGACGCGGCGGTGGCCGAGGTGTCCGTGCAGGTGGCGTCGTTGCTGTCGAACGACCAGATGGAGTTGTCGAACGAGTCGCCGCGGTAGAGCTCGACACCCGCGAAGAAGTCGGAGGCCTGGATGTCGACGTCCGCGCCGTGGGTGAGGGTGAAGGAGACCGGCACGTTCACCACGTTGGTGGTGCCGACCTTGATGTTGCTGCCGTTGTTGACCTTGACGTTCGAGAAGGTGGCGTCGAGGGCGTAGGGAAGGCCCCCCTCGGCCGCGGCGAAGGCCGACTTGCCGGTGGCCGCGTGGGCGGCCTCGCTCGCGGCGCTGAGCTGGGCGGGCACCCGCGAGTCGTCGGCCTGCGCGAGAGGCGCGGCAACGGCGGACAGGGCCAGGGCGCCGGAGACGGCGGCCACGGTGGCGCGAATACGCATGTGTTCCCCAGTTGGAGAGGGGCCCCGACGATGGTCGTTCCCTACGGCTCGTCGTCGGTCGGGGCCCAAGTGATCGTGGAGCCTGTTGGCTCGCATGATCAGATTCGTGACGCATGTGAATGGTTGTACGTCGTACGAAAATTCTGTGCGGATATTTTTGGGACCGTGTGAGCGGCTCAGTCGAACCAGCGGTCCCGCGCCAGCTCCTGCGTCCGCGACGGGTCCTCCAGCAGCGCCGCCACCTCGAACCGGCGCGGCCACTGCCCGGCCGCCCAGGCCAGACCCGCGGCAACGCCCTCCAGCGTGGACGCGTGCAGCACGCCGTCGTCGGTGAGCCGCCAGTCGATCTCCACGCCGTCCACGACGAGTTCCTCGTGCTCGACGTAGGAGGACGGGGTCCGCGGCCCCAGCAGCACCCGCACGGATTCCGGTACGTCGTGCTCGGTGCCCTCGGAGTCGACCTCGCCGGTGACGGACTCGCTGAGGCGCCGCACCTGGAACAGCTCGGCCAGCTCCGCGGCCCGCGACGGCCGTACCGGCAGCAGCGGGACGCCCTCGGTGAAGGGCAGCAGGTCGGGCGAGTCGACGACCACGGCGTCGGCCGCGTCCGCCACCTCCACCCGGCCGTCGATCACGGCCCGCAGCTCGTCCGGCAGGGTCACCTGCTCGGGGTCGAGGTCCGCCAAGGCGCTGTAGAGGGCGTGCAGTTGGGCGCCGGTCACGTTCCGTTCGGGGTCGGCGAGCCGGTCCAGCAGCTCGGCGGCGCCGCCCGGCTCGTCGAGCAGGGCCGCGACCGACGTCCGTACGCCCAGGGCCCGCAACACCTGCTCGTCGTCGAACCCGGTCGCGTCGGCCTCGTCGTACAGGCCGCGCAGCAGCGGGTCGCCACCGGAGGCGAGCAGCCCCGCGGGGCGGCGGCCGTCGAGCACGGGGTGCCCGCGCAACCACCAGGCGGTGTAGGGCCGTACGACCTCGTGCGTGCCGTCGGGCAGCAGGATCCGCACCTGCTGGGTGAGGGCGTCCCTGAGCGGCGGCTGGGCGAGGAGGGCGAGGGCCTGGGGCCACTTGTCGTCGTCGACCAGGTCCAGATCGCGTACGGCGACCAGTTCCGTGGCGACGGGCGGCACCGGGGTGTCCGGGAAGCGGTCGAGGATGTCCTCGCTCCACACATCCACGGCGTCCAGCAGCCCGGCGTCGTCCGGCTCGGCGAAGTCCCCTTCCCGGGGCTCCAGTTCATCGGGGTCGAGGACGACGTCCGTGGCCCGGACGAGCGCGAAGCCGGCGAGCACTCCGCAGGCGGCGAGGGGCTGCTCGCCCCACTTGCCGGCCAGTTCGGCGTCCACGGCGGCGAGTTCGCCCTCACGCATGACCTGGTGGAAGGGGCTGCCGGGCAGCACCAGCTCGCCCGCGGGCGCCAGTTCCCCTTCCTCGTCCGGCAGGGCGAGGGCGCCGAGCCAGGGCTCGTCACCGGGTTCGAGGTCGGCGTCCCGCACCAACGCCAGGACGGTGTCGGCCAGTTCCTCGGCGTCGGGGGCCCCCTGCTCCCAGTCGAGACCGCCCTCGTCGTCCAGGGAGGCGGCGACAGCGGCGCGCACCTGCGGGGTGGTGAGCACGGCCCGCGCGGTGGCGGGCAGCGCGCCGAGCTTCTCCAGCAGCGGGTGGGCGGCGGCCGGGTGGGCCACCTTCAGACCGAGCCGGGCGAGGACCTCGGGGTCGACGGGGGCGCCCTCGGGACTGGGCAGGAGCACCTGCCGGGGCCCGATGGTGGTCCGCCCGTCGGCCAGCGGTACGGGAAGCCCGGAGAGCCGGTCGGGGTCGACGCCGGCGAGGCTGTCGTACAGCCGCCGCCACCAGCCCGGCTCCTTCTCCAGACCGGCCAGCCGGTCCACGGCATCGGTCAGCGGAACCCGGGCCACGCCCAACGTCCGCAGCTCCACCCGCCGTTCGAGCCCGGCGGGCAGCAGAGTGGGCAGCACTTCGGCGAGGACACGCACGGTGTCCGATCCCGCGCCCTCGACGACCTCGGCCTCCCGGGGCCGCAGGGCCTCGGGAAGATCGTCGGTGGCTTCGAGGGCGGGGGGCAGGAAAGAGGTCCGGGGCAGCCGTTCCAGGATCGCCGCCCGCAGTGCGCCGTCCAGCTCGCCCTTGCCGAGCGGCCCGGGCACGAGGTCGATGATCCCCGCGGTCACCGGCCGCCACTCGGCGAGCAGCTCGGCGTAGGCGTCGGCGGCGCGCTCGACGAGGAAGTCGGTCAGCGGGCCGGGGGCGGCGTGCCGCCGGGTGGTGTCCAGCGGGAAGGAGGCGATGAGCAGCGCGGGCACCCCGAGCGGCTCGTCGCTCGGCGTCGGGGCGTGCACGACGGGGCTGGTGCGCGGCCGTGCCGGGGAGCCGTCCGCTTCGGCGGGCACGGCCCAGGTGACGGACCAGTGGGGGCGCAGCCGCTCCTCCACGGGCCGGTCGGCGAGCAGCTCCGCCGTGAGCGGCCCGTGCGCGACAGCCGTACGCCAGTGGGTGATGCCGTCCCGCGAATCCTCTACGACGGTGAAGACGCCGTCGGTGCGGCGGCTGATCGTCCGTACGGTGTCCGTCTCGATGACGACCTCGGTGAGCCCCGGCAGGGCGAGCAGGAGGGCGTCGTCGACGGCGTGCAGGAGGCGCTCGGCGAGGTCGGCGGCGGCCGTGTCGCGCAGCGGCAGGATGACGGCGGTGTCGTAGGGGCCGGGGGCGGTGCCCTCGGCGGCGAAGGGGAGCCGGAGGAGGGGCACATGACCGTCGCGGCGGCGGATCTCGTCCCCCAGACCCGGACTGTGCCGGGCGGTGTCGGCGGCGAGTTCACGGGCCTCCGCGAGCGACCAGCGCACCCCGCCGTGCCGGCCGACCACGGCGGGCTCGTCGGTGACGGACAGGACGGCGGCGAAACCGACGCCGAAGCGGCCGATGGAGGGAGTGTCCCGTTTGGCGGACGCCCGGAGCGTGGAGAGCGACTCGACGCCGGCCGCGTCCAGCGGGGCGCCGGTGTTCGCGGCGACGAGGACGCCGTCGCGCAGGGTGAGCCGGAGCCGTCCTGGCACGCCCGCGCGTGCGGCGGCGTCGGCGGCGTTCTGAGCGAGCTCCACGACGAGCCGGTCGCGGTATCCGCCGAGGACGAGGTCCTCCTCGGCGTTGGCGTCCTCCCGGAACCGGGCGGGGCTGGTGGCCCAGGCGTCCAGTACCCCGCGTCGCAGCCGGGCGGTCCCGAACGGATCCGCTCCCTCGACGGCCGGCCGCACGAACTTGCTCACGTTCACTCCACTCATCGGCGTGACGATGAAGGTACCGCGAGGTGGGGCCCCGCTAACCCCGGGCCAGGGGCTTACCGAGGGCTAGGGCCTGTCCGGCGGATCAGGTCGGCTGCAAGGAACGGTGCTGCCCGGCCCGAACCGAGCGGGGTCTGGTGCGTGCAGCCGCAAGGCGGAGGAGGGAGTCGACGCGGAGCGCCGGCGAGTGACGACAACGCGGCAGGGGGTCCCCCCTCTGGGAAAGTGCGCACCAGACCCCGCGACGCCGGCATGCTCCGCCGGACAGGCCCTAGGGGGTGTGTTTTGAAAGTCCCGCACAGCACCCACGGCGCCCGGCACGCACCCTCGCCGCACCGGCCAAAGACCCAAGTACGTCCAGTACGAGGGCCTTCGTCCGGCACGCCGAGGGCACGCACCGAACACCGCGGGCACCGCACAGGACTTTCAAAACACCCCCTAGGAGTGACCGAGATCCGCCGCGTCCTCGTCCGACACCGCCGGTACCGAGCCCGAGTCCGACGCCGGGCGCAGGGGGAAGGGGTCGACCGTCGTCTCGTCGATCACCGGTGGGGCCGGCTGTGGGGGCTTGGGCATGACGGCCGCCTCGGAGTGGCCACCACAGCCGTAGGTCAGGGAGACGACCCGGCCGTCGGCCGGGGAGAACTCGTTGGCGCAGACGCCGAAGGCCTGGCCCAGGGAGCCGCCAAGACGCATCAGGAAGCCGCAGCTGACACAGGAGGCGGGAGCCGCCTGCGCCATCGGGGTCTTGGCGCCGAACGCCTCCTCCCAGCGGTCGGCGGCGATATGGAGGCCGTAGCGGGACAGGACCCGGGCCCGGCGCATGCCCAGTTCCTCGGCGACGGCGGCGATCGAGCCCCGCAGGGGGGCGACCGGCAGATGCGCGGGGGTGCCGGCGGTCACCTCGGCGTCCTCGGCCTCGACCAGCTCGGCCATCTCGTGCGAGACCGGGGAGCTCGGCACCGGCTCGTCCTCGCCGGTGTAGCCGGGCTCCAGGCGCAGGTCCTCGGCGTCCGTCGGGAGCAGGTCGCCGGGACCCATGTCGCCGGGGCGCAGCCGCTCGCTCCACGGCACCCACTCGGGCGCCAGCAACGCGTCCGGGCCGGGCAGCAGGACGACCTCGTCCAGCGTCACGATCTTCGCGCGGGAGGCCCGCGCCACGGTCACGGCCCAGCGCCAGCCGCGGTAGCCGAGCTCCTTGCACTCGAAGAAGTGCGTGACAACGCGGTCGCCCTCGGAGACAAGACCCACGTGCTCCCCGACGACGCCGGGCGCGGCTGCCTCCTCGGCGGCGGTGCGGGCGAGGTCGGTCGCCTCGGCGCACAGGCGGTCGGGGGTGCGGCTTCGCGTTGTCGCTGCGCTCACAGGTATCGCTTCTCTCCTACGCCGTCTCTCGGGTGCGGCTGCCTGAAGGCGGCGGGGCGGGCGGACGGAGCGGACCGAAGGACCGCGTCGACGTCGTCGCCCCCTCGCACTCGGGCGCACCTGTCACCATCCATTCTGCGGGATGGCCGAGATACGCACGCTACCTGCTCACCGGCGCTCGGCCTACACCGACGGTCGTAAACCGCTGACAAAGCCGCCGCCATACGCGCGGTAACCGCACTACGTACGCCCGTCTCGGGGCACTATGACGTCGTGGCAGCCGCGCGGACGCCTCAAGGAGCCACCGGGGTCGGTGGGGACAGGGGCCGCAGCAGAAGCGGCGGTTCGGGCCGACTTGGCGGTGCCGTCCGCTCCGTCGGACGTGCCCTGCACTTTCCGGTCACCGGTACCGCCCGCGGCATCCGCAAGGCGACCCACGCGCAGGGCGCCGGTGAGTCCGGCCTCGGCAAGCTGATCGAACTGCACGGGGTGAACGGCGCCGGGGACATGATGATCACCGTCGCCCTCGCCTCCACCGTCTTCTTCTCCGTCCCGACCGACGAGGCCCGTGGCCGGGTCGCGCTGTACCTCGGTATCACCATGGCGCCGTTCACGCTTCTCGCGCCCGTGATCGGCCCCCTCCTCGACCGCGTCCCGCACGGCCGCCGGGCGGCGATGGCGGGCGCGATGCTCGCCCGGGCCCTGCTCGCGCTGGTGCTGTCCGGTGCGGTGATCACCGGCGGTGTCGAGCTGTACCCGGCGGCCCTCGGCGTGCTGGTGTCGTCGAAGGCGTACGGCGTGGTCAGAAGCGCGGTCGTGCCCCGGCTGCTGCCACCCCGCTTCTCCCTGGTGAAGGCGAACTCACGGGTCACCCTCGGCGGGCTGCTGGCCACCGGCGTGGCCGCGCCGATCGGCGCCGGGCTCCAGGCGATCGGCCCCCGCTGGCCGCTCTACGGCGCCTTCGTGCTCTTCATGGTGGGGGCGTTCCTGTCGTTCACGCTGCCTCCGAAGGTCGACTCGGCCAAGGGCGAGGACACCGCGCTGCTGGCGGCGGACGAGCAGCATCTGCACGGACCGCACCTGAAGCCGGTGAAGCGCCCCGGGCTGCGCACGGTCGGCATCGCCGTCACCCACGCGCTCGGCGCCAACGCCGCCCTGCGCTGTCTGTCCGGCTTCCTGATCTTCTTCCTGGCCTTCCTGCTGCGCGAGCATCCGCTGGCCGGCCAGAGCGCCGCGGTGTCGCTGGGGATAGTGGCCGTCTCGGCCGGGGTGGGCAACGCCTGCGGTACGGCGGTCGGGGCGTGGCTGAGATCGCGCGCCCCGGAGATCATCATCGTGACCGTCGTGGCCGTTGTGCTGACCGCGGCGATCACCGCCGCGGCCTTCTTCAGCGCCGCCCTGGTGGCCTGTCTCGCGGCGGTCGCCGGGTTCTCGCAGGCGCTGGCCAAGCTGTCCCTGGACGCGCTGATCCAACGGGACGTTCCGGAGCTGGTGCGCACCTCCGCCTTCGCCCGCTCCGAGACGCTGCTGCAGATGTCCTGGGTGCTCGGCGGCGCGATCGGCATCGTGCTGCCCCTGAACGGCACCCTGGGCATGACGGTGGGCGCCACGATCGTCGCCGCGGGCTGGCTGACCACGGTCCACGGCCTGATCGTCTCGGCCCGGCACGGCCGCCCGCCGCGGACGAGGGTGGCGTAACGCACGGCACGCCGCACCCCAGGTAAAGAGACCGCAGGACGCTCCCGATAGCCTTCGCCCATGACCCTGCTGCAATCCGCTGTGCGACGCCGCCGCGCGCTCGCCGCCGCCGGCGCCGTATCCGCCGGACTGCTCGTTCTGTCGGCCTGCGACAAGCCCACGCCGATGGCCACGATCACCGTCGGTTCGTCCTCGGTCAGTGAGGAGGCCACCTGCGGTGGCGAGGGTGACGCGCTGAAGACCCCGGACGTGACGAAGTGCCTGAAGGACACCGGCATCAAGTCGATCACCGTGGATCCTGACGAGACCGTCCGCTTCGGTGTCGACCCCGAGGTCGCCGACAAGCGCTGGACGATCCTGATGAACGGTCAGCCGCTCACCGAGGACTCCGACAAGACGTACCGCACGATCCCGGGCAGCGTGTTCTTCAACGCCCAGTACGGCGCGCAGGGCGACTCCACCCTCGTCTCCATCAAGGCCGGGGACGGCAAGAAGCAGAGCCAGACGGTCACCGGCCTGTGGTCCTTCAAGCTGAAGAAGGACGACTGACCACGCCCGCCGTACGCGTCCTCGTGGCCACCGCGGTCCCCGCCGAGCGGGACGCGGTGGCTCGGGCGTTCCCGGGCGAGGTGCTCGCCGTCGGCGTGGGCCCGGCCCGCGCCGCGGCGGGCACCGCCACGGCCCTCGCGAGAGCCCCGTACGACCTGGTGATCTCCGCCGGGATCGCCGGCGGTTTCGCGCCGCACGCCCCCCTCGGCTCCCTCGTCGTCGCCGACGAGATCACCGCCGCCGACCTGGGCGCCGAGACACCCGACGGCTTCCTGGCGGTCACCGAGCTCGGCTTCGGCACCGTCACCCACCGTCCGCCCGATGCACTCGTACGGGAGACCGCGACCGCCACCGGCGCCCTCACCGGCGCCGTGCTCACCGTCTCCACCGTGACCGGCACCGCCGTCCGCGCCACCGCGCTGCGCGAGCGCCACCCGACGGCCCTCGCCGAGGCCATGGAGGGCTTCGGGGTCGCCGAGGCGGCCGCCGCGCACGGTGTGCCCGTGCTGGAGATCCGGGCCGTGTCCAATGCCGTGGGCCCGCGCGACCGCGCGTCCTGGCGCATCGGCGAGGCACTCGACGCCCTGACGGTCGGCTTCGGGAAGCTCACACCCGTCCTGCAGAGTTGGAAGTCGGTATGAGGCTGCAGATCGCGTACTCCCCCTGCCCGAACGACACCTTCGTCTTCGACGCCCTCGCACACGGCCGGATCCCCGGCGCGCCCGAGCTGGACGTGACGTTCGCGGACATCGACCTCACCAACGGCATGGCCGAGCGCGGTGAGTTGGAAGTGCTGAAGGTGTCGTACGCGGTGCTGCCGTACGTCCTCGACGAGTACGCGCTGCTGCCCTGCGGGGGCGCGCTGGGCCGGGGCTGCGGTCCGCTGGTGCTGACCCGGGAGGCCGGGGTGGACCTCACCGGCCGTACGGTCGCGGTGCCCAGCGAGCGGTCGACGGCCTATCTGCTGTTCCGCCTGTGGGCCGCGGACACGCTTCCGGGCGGGGTCGGGGAGATCGTGGTGCTGCCGTTCCACGAGATCATGCCGGCCGTGCGGGACGGGAAGGTCGACGCGGGACTCGTCATCCACGAGGCCCGGTTCACGTACCAGAACTACGGGCTGCACAAGCTCGCGGACATGGGCGAGCACTGGGAGCACACCACCGGGCTGCCGATCCCGCTCGGCGCGATCATCGCCAAGCGCTCCCTGGGCGCCGAGCGGCTGACCCGCCTCGCCGCGTCGATCCGCGCCTCGGTGCTGGCCGCCTGGGACGACCCCGAGGTGTCCCGGCCGTATGTCATGGAGCACGCCCAGGAGATGGACCCGGCCGTCGCCGACCAGCACATCGGGCTGTACGTCAACGAGTTCACCGCGGGCCTCGGCGAGGACGGCTACGCCGCGGTGCGCGGTCTGCTGACACGCGCGGCGGCCGAGGGGCTGTTGCCGCCCCTCGGCCCGGACGCGCTGGAATTCCCGTAAAAGCGACGGCTATACGTCGAGCTGGTCGGCGACCGCCCGCAGCAGACCCGCGATCTTCTTGCCGGCGGCCTTGTCGGGATAGCGGCCCCTCTCCAGCATCGGCGTGATGTTCTCAAGGAGGGTCGTCAAATCCTGGACGATGGAAGCCAGCTCGTCCGGCTTCTTGCGCGTGGCCGCCGCGACCGAGGGGGTCGGGTCGAGAATCGTGACGGACAGGGCCTGGTCGCCGCGCTGTCCCGCGACGACCCCGAACTCCACTCGCTGGCCCGGCTTGAGCGTCTCGACTCCGGCGGGGAGGACCGAGGAATGGACGAAGACGTCACCGCCGTCGTCGCGGGAGAGAAAGCCGAAGCCCTTCTCGCTATTGAACCACTTGACCTTGCCGGTAGGCACGTCTGTCCTCGTCCTCGTACTCGTCGGAAAACTGCTTCTGGAAACGGCTCTTGATAGCACTCGGGCGGGTCGACCATGACCCGCCGGTACCAAGGCTAATGGTCTTCGGGCGGGTGACAAGACGTCCCCCGGTTGTTCCTTCGCGCAGGGAACTACCCTGGTCCGGTGCGTGACAAAACCCAAACGAATTCCGCCGCGCCCGGTGACCGACTGATCCGAGTCGGAGCGGTCGTGTTCTTCCTCGGTGCCGTGGCCACTGTGGTCACGGTGGCCCCCCTGCTGCTGGGGACGACGCCTTTCCCGACGTACATGTTCGGACTGAGCATGCTGATGGGCGTCGGATTCCTGATCGCGGGCGTGGGCGTGTTCCAGTCGATCGCGGCGGGGCGCCGTCAGGCGCGGGCGGGCCAGTAGCCCGCGAGCCACCCCGGGAAGTGCGTGAGGTCGGCGAGCACCACGTCGGCACCGGCCGCGCGCAGGGCGTCGGCGTCGTAGGGCCCGGTGGCGACGGCGACGGAGAGCGCCTCGGCGGTCCGGGCGCCGCGTACGTCGCCCAGGTGGTCGCCGACGTAGACACCTGCGGCGTACTCACGCAGCGCCTCCGCCTTCCGCTCGGCCCACAGGTCGCCCATCACCGCGTCGGGCTCGATGCCGAGATGGTCGAGGTGCAGCTTGGCGTTGGGCTCGTACTTGGCGGTGACGACGATCGCCCGTCCCCCGGCCGCCCGTACGGCCGCGATCGCCTCGACGGCGCCGGGCAGTGCGGGGGTGGCGGCGATGGCGAACTCCGGGTACATCGACCGGTACAGCTCGGCGATCTCCCCGACCCGCCCGGCCGGGAACCAGTTGGCGAGCTCCTCCTCCAGCGGCGGCCCGAGCCGGGTGATCGCGAGGTCGGCGTCGACGTAGGTCCCGGTGCGCTCGGCGAGCGCGGTGTAGCAGGCGTGGATGCCGGGGCGCGAGTCGATGAGGGTCATGTCGAGGTCGAAGCCGACAGTGAGGGCGGGCACGGGGTTCTCGGTGGAGGCCATATGGGCCATTGTGCCCATCCCGTACGACGGACCTACTTCTGCCTCTGCGACCGCCACACCAGGTACAGCGCCGAGGCGACCGCGGCGCCCCGCACCACCCAGGGCCAGGTCTCGGCGACGGCGCCGTTCATCTGCCCCTCGGCGATGGGTTCGCCCCAGCGGCCGTCGGTACGGCCCCACAGCCACACGATCCCGGCGGTGAGCGCGAGGCCGGGCAGGACGATGACGGCGCCCTTCTTCTCGGCTTCGGTCAGCCGGCGGGAGCCGTAGGCGAGAAGCCAGCCGAGGATCAGCACGACGAGGTTGCCGATGACGGCGCCGGTGAGGAGGAGGGCGGCGGCGAGGAGGAGAAGGGGGTTCTGCCGGCTCTTCCACCTGGCGGCGGGGAGCACCCGGAAGCGGCGGCGCGGGGCGGGCTCCTCCTCGACCGGTTCCTCCGCCTTCTCGACGACGGCGGGGACCCGGGCCGCCTCTTTCGCGGGCGGAGGCTTGAGCAGCTCCGGGATCTCGACGCCGCCGACGAACCCGGGGACCTCGTCCCCGACCCCGAACGGGCCGGAGTCCACCCGCCACCAGTCGGGCTGTGCGGCACTGTCACCGAGCTCGTGGGTGGCGGCGAGATGGGGCGAAGAGGGCACCTCGACGCCCCCGGAGTCGGCTTCGGCGGGCCGGGGCCGGGGCACGATCCGCCGCAGCCGCTTCTCCTCACGGTCCGGCTGTACGGGCACGGAGGCGGCGGGCGCTTGGGGCTGGGGCGCGGCGCCGCGGCCACCGGCGGCGGTGACGACCTCGTCCGGGCTACCGAGCCGGTCGATGATCCGGCGCACGGCGGCAGGACTGTCGACGACGACTTTGGCCCGGCGCCGGTCGATCTCGTTCCGCAGCTCGGAGACGAGCCGCATCCGAGTACTCGACGGCAACTGCCGCTGCTGAGCCACGTCTCCGACGCGGCTCAGATACTCGTAGACGACCTGATCGCTCTCAATACCCACCGAAGTCCCTCCGGGGGTCGGCACGTTGAAACCCAGCGCAACGAAGGTACCGCCTCCCGGTCTGCGTCTCGCTCCCGACGCGGGCCGGCGCTCGGGGCGCGCACCCCACGGCACATCGGCCCACCCGTCCAGGACAACCCGCTAACGTGGGCAGGATGAGCGACCCGGCATCCCCGCCCCGTTCCCTCGCGGAGGCGCTCCGCGCGCGGGACGACGCCTCCCTGGCCGTACTCCTGCGCGCCCGCCCCGACCTCATCACCCCCGTCCCGACGGACCTCACCCAGCTCGCGACACGGGCCGGCACCCGCGCCTCCGTCGTCCGCGCCCTGGAGCGTCTGGACCGCTTCGCCCTGCAGACCGCCGAGGCCCTGGCCGTGGCCGGGGACCCGGCTCCGTACGAGGAACTCCTCGGCCTGATGGCCGGCGACGAGGGCGACCCCGCCGTCGAGGGCGCCCTCCCCCGAGCCGTCGCGCTCCTTCGTGAGCAGGCCCTGGTCTGGGGCGACGACGCCCGGCTCCGGCTCGTCCGCACGGCCCGCGAGCTGCTCACGCCCACCCCGCAGCACCCGTCCCCCACGGGCCTCGGCCCAACGGTGCGGGAGGCCACGTCGGGCATGTCCCCGGGCCGTATCCAGGAGATCGTCACCGCCGCCGGACTGCCGTCCACCCACGACGCCGTCTCCGCGGTGACCGCGCTGACCGCCCTGTTCACCGACCGGCACCGGATGTCCGCGCTGCTCTCCGGCGCCCCGGCGGAGTCCCTCGACGTGCTGACCCGGCTGATCTGGGGCCCGCCGTACGGCCAGGTCACCGCCGACCCGGCGCCCCGGCTCCGCTGGCTCCTGGACCGCGGGCTGCTGCTGCCGACGACGCCGGGGACGGTCGTACTCCCCCGCGAAGTGGCCCTGCATCTGCGCGGCGGCCATGCGCACCGCACCACCGAGCCGCTGCCGCCCGCCGTGGCGGCCGCGGCCACGCACCGTCCACAGGTTGTGGACGCGACGGCGGCCGGACAGGCGTACACCGCGCTCGCCACCGTCGAGGAACTGCTGAAGGACTGGGACGAGGGCGGTCCGTCGGTTCTGCGGGCCGGCGGTCTGAGCGTGCGCGACCTCAAGCGCACCGCCGTGGCGCTGGACGTCGCCGAGCCGGTCGCCGCCTTCTGGGTCGAGCTGGCGTACGCGGCGGGGCTCCTCGCCTCCGACGGCGAGGCCGACGAGCGGTACGCGGCGACACCGGCCTACGACGAGTGGCTTGAGCAGCCCCCGGACCGCCGCTGGTCCCGGCTCGCGGAGACCTGGCTGACGGCGACCCGGACGTCGGGCCTGGTCGGCGGGCGGGACGCGAAGGACCGTACGCTCTCCGCCCTCGGCCCCGGCCTCGACCGCTCCGCCGCCCCCGAGGTACGGCACCGGGTGCTGACCCTGCTGGCCGGACTGCCGGAGGGCGCCGCCCCCAGCGCGGAGTCGGTGCTCGCCCGGCTGCGCTGGGAACGCCCGCTGCGCGGCCCGCAGCAGGGCGACGATCTGCGCGCACAGCTGGCCCAGTGGACGCTGGCGGAGGCCGAGATGCTGGGCGTGACCGGCCGGGGCGCCCTGTCGGCACACGGCCGCGCCCTGCTCGGCGCACCGGAGAAGCCCCACAGGCACGAGGAGCGCTCCGCGGGCCCCGGCGACAAACTCCCCGTCCACCACCGCCCCGCCCCGGCCGCCGCCACCCTCTCCCCTCCCGAAGAGGCGGCTGCCTCCGCGGCGGCCGCCCGCCTGCTGGCCCCGCTCCTGCCCGAGCCCCTGGACCACGTCCTGCTCCAGGCGGACCTGACCGCGGTGGCCCCCGGCCCGCTGGAGCGGCCGCTCGCGGACATGCTCGGGGTGCTGGCGGACGTGGAGTCGAAGGGCGGCGCCACCGTCTACCGCTTCACGCCCGGCTCGGTGCGCCGCGCCCTGGACGTCGGCCAGTCCGCCTCCGACCTGCACGCCTTCCTCGCCGCGCACTCCCGTACGCCGGTGCCGCAGCCGCTGACGTATCTGATCGACGACGTGTCCCGCAGGCACGGCCATCTCCGGGTCGGCGCGGCCTCCGCCTACGTCCGCTGCGACGACGACGCCCTGCTGAACGAGATCCTCGCCGACAAGCGCGCCGCGGGTCTGGGCCTGCGCCGCCTCGCCCCGACCGTGCTGGCCGCCCAGGTGGACCCGGCCGCCCTGCTGGACGGTCTGCGCGCGATGGGGTTCGCCCCGGCCGCCGAGTCCGCCGAGGGCGATGTCCTGATCACCCGCGCCCTGGCCCACCGCACTCCGCCCCGCACGGCCCCCGAACCGGTCCCGGAGGGCCCGCCGGTCCCGGACGCGACGCTCCTGTCGGCGGCGATCCGCGCGATCAGGGCGGGCGACATGGCCTCCACGACCCCTCGCAAACAGCCCCCGCTCTCCGGCGGCGACCTCCCCCGCACCTCCTCCGCGGAGACCCTGGCCACCATGCAGGCCGCCGTCCTCACCGGCGAGGCCCTGTGGATCGGCTACGTCAACGCCGAGGGCTCCGCCAGCCAGCGCGTCATCGCCCCCCTCCGCGTCGAGGGCGGCTTCGTCACGGCATACGACCACACCGCGGACGAGGTACGGACGTATCCGCTGCACCGGGTCACCGGGGTGGCCGAGCTCGCGGACGACTGAGATTGATCGTTCCCGGGTGCGGCACACTGGAGGTTTGGACCAGTCCGGAGGGATGCGTACGTGAACGGATCGCTGATCGTCAATACGATCAGGTGTGATGCACACACTAGCGCCCAAGTCTGAGCTGTGCGGCGTTCCCGCTGGCCAGCGCAGCAACTCGACCTTGTCTACTGCAAGGGCTTGGCCAGGTAACGCTTCAGAGCGTCGACACCATCAGGTACGAATGTCCACCGCTGGAGCGCGTCCTGGAGTTCGCTCTCGGTGACCCACCCGTGCCAAGCGATCTCCGACGGATCGGGGGCGATCTCCTCGGTGACGACAGCTTCGTGGACGCCGAGCCAATACGGGCTGATCGCCCCTCGGCAGAGGAACTTGAAGGCGAATCGGACCGACGCCTGGACGCCCAGTTCCTCAGTGAGTTCGCGGACTGCCGCCTCCTCGTAGGACTCTCCGATCTCTGCGGCTCCACCGATCAACCAGTTGTACTGTCCTGGGAACCGGGAGATGTCCTCCTGCCTCCGATGCACGAGGATGCGGCCCCCCGTGTCTCGACAGACGGTCGTCGCGACGCGGTGCAGCCAACGGTTCTTGATGGCCTCGCCTCGGTCCACCACCCCGAGCACCCGATCCCGCTCGTCCGCCCGCTCCACCAGTTCGCCCATGGCTCTCACCATCGCAGAGGGGTACGACAGTCCGTTGCTACCAGCCAGTTCATCCGCGGGTGTATCGGGCCGCCGTGTACGCGATAGGGCCGGTCAGCCCCGTACTCACCTCGTCGACCATGTCCACGACCTCGAATCCCGCACCCGATACGTAGCGGTCGAGTTCGCGCGGGAACAGGACCCGCCGCCTGATCTCGTCCCGGGCCTCGTCTCCCGTGGGAAGGACCCAGCTCCTGTGCATGGTGTTGATCTGCGTCCGCAGGTCCCACGAGTAGGTGATGGTGACCTGCGCTGGTCCGTGCGGAGTCCGGACAACAGTGGTCGTCACCTCTGAGCGGGTGATGGGCGACACCGGCGAGCAGAGTACGAGCAGTCCACCCGGCCGTGCGTGGGCGGCGAAAGTCTCGAACACCTCGCTGATCTCGTCGTTGTCGTGCACGTAGGCGAGGGAGTTGCCGAGACAGGTCACGACATCCGTGCGCCTCCCGAGTCGTACGGTCCGCATGTCGCCTGCGCGGATGTCGAGCGCTGGCCGCACCTGGTGTGCGAAGTCGACCATGCCGGGCTGGAGATCCACCAATACGGACTTCCGCAGCATGTCGCCCAGGATCGGCGCCCCATAGGAACGCAGCCCTGATTCCAGGACGCCCAGGAAGTTCTCCGGCTCGGTCGGCGCGGCCACCCACTCGGGCAGTCCGGCCCGTCTGATGCGGTCGCGGAAGAGCGCCTTCCCGCGCTTGTGCTCGTGCGGCAGTTGTTCCATGAACCGCACCATGTGCGGGTGCACGAGCGGGCTGACGGGCCAGGTGCCGGACCGGAGGAATCCGGGGTTGTGGAGGCCGAACGCCATCAGGGTCGGGACAGGTAGTACCGGCATGGGCGCCAGGTTCTCGTTCACCTCGCCGAGCGCTTGCGTCGCCTTGCTGCCAAGCCACGGGACCGGTTCCGCGGGCGGTAGTTCGGCCTCCTTCCTGGAGTGGTGGGCGTTGATCTCGTCGCCGCCGCTGCCGGTGACCATGACCTCGCACCGCCGGTTCGCCGCCTGTTCTCGCACGACGTCGAACGCCTCTCGGTAGAAAGCTCCGGCCGGGTCGTGGGGCTTGCCGAGGGCTCGTACGCCGCCGGGCGCGAACGGGGGGTACTGCATGGCGGGAATCGCGGTGTCCCGGAATCCGCAGTGATCCACCAATACCTGCCTACGCTCGCGCTGCTGCGCGCCGAGCGCTCCGCCCACCAACAGTCCGAAGCTGTACGTCTCGTCGAACCGGGCCGCCCTCACCGCCAGGGCGACATTCCCCGAGTCGGCACCGCCGGACAGTTCGACGCCGACACACCCGGTCGCTGTCGGGGCTTCTCGGACCACGTTGGTCAACAACTCGTCGAAGACGGTGAGCGGGTCCACGCCTGACCGTAGCGGGCGGGGCTCAAGTACGTGCTCAGCGGGTTCGGGGTAGCGGATGGCCAGGCCCGAGGACGTGAACACCGCCGTCGCCCTCTCGGTGAGCCGGTACACGCCCTCGAACAACGTCTCGGACGTGTAGCGGTGCTGCCTCGTCAAGGTGCGGGCCACTACTCGGGGCACCAGACGCTCAGGGCGCAGGTACGGGCGTAACTCGGCCAGGTCCCATGACGCGTGCAGCACGCCGGCCTTCGCCACAAGGTGGAGCGGGGCGCTGCCGAACACACCCACCGTGAGACGGACTTCATCCGGTGTCATCGTGAGTTCGGTGAAGTCGGCTTCCCCGCGCTTGCCCTCCTTCACCTTGACTCGGACAAACGGCGCGCGATCGTCATCGAGCTCCGTGACCAGCGCGCCAAGGTTCGCAGGCTCGATCCAGCTCTCACCGTTGACCCAACGGCCCGCCTGCGGCCTCCAACGTGGTGCCTGGAGATCCGCCAGATGCAGACGCAGCGACAGCATGCCGCCCCTTTCCCATGGGGTGCGGCGGGACAAGGCCCTCTTCCTGGATGACGCCGAAAGCGTGCATCACTTACTGAAGGAGCGTGCTCAACGCGTCACCATCCGCGTGGGTGTCGACGGTATAGCCGATGAGGTTGAGGACCTACGCGACACCAAGCCGAGCGACTTGAACTACGTGTGCTTGATCACGAAGGAGCCGCACGTCAAGGTTCGGCTCGGGGCAGTGCCCTACGTCTCGGCGGGTGACAACCAGGACGCCCGCGAACTTGCGCGGGATGTGTACAGCTTGATCAGCGTCCGTCAACGGCCGGGATGGCAGAACCTCGCCGCGATCAGCGCCGTGAGGATTCTTGGTTTCGGTCCCGCCATGACGTTTCTGGCTGTCCTTCTGGCCGACGTGCTTGGACTGATCTCGCCTTCCGATCACACACGCAGTCTGATCGGAAGCGTCTTGCTTCCCGGCGTCTTGCTTGGTCTCCTCGGTTCAGCCATCACCTACAAGCAGTGGCTCAAAGTTGACTATGCGACACCTGTGCTTCCCGAACGGCGGCGAGAGGCCCGAAGCCGATCCACGCAGGGCAAGTCGGGGCTATCACGCCGCGCCTGTTCGCGTTCGTCGGTGACGACCTGGCCGAGGCGAACAAGCTGTTCACCAGGCTGGTCAAGTTGCGCCGCGACCGTTTCGCCGCCATGAAACGGGCTCTGGGCACCGCCAACCTGTGGGACGTGAACCCGTCGGCTGCCTGGCCCCTGGTGGTCCTGGTCATCGACGAGGCGCACACCTTCTTCAGCCAGCCCAAGGGCAGCGACAAGCGCTCCCGGGAACTGGCCGCCCTGGCCGCCGAGAACGCCCGGCTCGTGGACGACCTGATCCGCAAGGGCCGCTCGGTCGGCTTCGTGACCATCGTGATCACCCAGAAGCCCACCGGTGACGCCATCCCCACCTCGATCCGCGACAACTGCGGTATCCGGGTCTCCTTCGCCCAGACCACCCAAGAGGCGGCCGTAGCCGCACTCGGTGACGACATCCGCCAGTGGCCGGACGCCAACCCCGCCAGCCTCCAGGACCCGGCCTACGTCGGCGTGGCCTCCATGCGCATCCGAGGTCAGGAGGGCTTCACCCGCGTACGGATGCCGGAAGTCACGTCAGCCTGCGTCTTCCTTGGGCGTCTCGTCCTGCCCGCTCTTCTTCTCCGCTGCCGCCCGCCGCATGTGACCTTCCTCACCGAAGTGCACGGACAACCGCGACGTGTCCAGCTTCTTCCCACCGCGCCGCGCGGGTGCCACCTCCAGGTAGCCGCCCGCGTTCAGCAACAGGTCCCGCTTACCGGCCACGTCCGAGCGCTTCCATTGCTCAGCGTGCGTCTCACCGGTCGGCTCCGCCTTCACACCGCCGGGCTTCGCCGTGCGCTGCTTCTCCTGCAGAGACGCCAGGCGGTCCTCCAGCTTGGCGTACTGCTCCGCGTACCGCCTCGCGCCGTCGTCGCCCTTGAACAGGCCCCGGTCGTAGCGGTCCTTCTGCAAGTCGGCCAACGCTTCTTCGGCCTGCCTGATCTGGGGACGGAAGTCCTCGCCCACCTCCTGGACCATCCGCATCACGGAAAGGTGCCCGTACTTCGCGAGGAACTGCTCAGTGACGTACTCCTCGGTGGTCACCCCCGCCACGGTCGGCCCGTAGCACTTCACGCCCGGCTTCTCCTCCCCCTTCGCCGCCCGCTGGCGGTACTTCAGAGGTCCGATGCACCGATACCGAAGCTGGCCGTTGCGCCCGCTGAAGGTGTACATGCGCTCGCCGCAGACTCCGCAGTGCATGATGCCGCGCAGCAGTGACGTCCCCTCCCGGCGCTTCTCACCGGGGTTGGCCCGGCGCTCCAACTCGTCCTGGAGCGCCTGCCACGTGTCCGTGTCGAGGATCGGTGGGCGGTTGACCAGGGGCAGACCGTCCGTCCGCAGGATCGGCTTTCCGTCCTCGATGAGCTGTCCGAGCAACTGGGGGTTGCTCAGCAAACTGCGCAGCGTCGTCGTGTACCACTGCTTGGAATCGCTGCGCTTGCCCGTCGTCTGGCGTGAGGTGTGGCCAGGAGAAGGGACACCCTCCTTGTTGAGGTCGTTGATGATCTGCATGAGCGAGTCCTTGGTCAGGACCCGCTCCACGATCCGCTTGATCGTCTTGGCCTCGTCCTCGTTGACCGCGAGGACCTTGCCCGCCCCGTTGGGGTTGGGGATGACCATGTACCCGTACGGGACACGACCGCCGGTGTAGCGGCCCTCGCGGCGCAGGTGCTCGTGCGCGCTGGACACCCGCATCCCGATGGTGCCGGACTCCAGCTCAGCGAAGACCGCGATCACCTTCGCCATGGCTCGGCCCATGGACGACGTGAGGTCGAGCGGCTCCGTCGCCGACGCGAGCGCGACGCTCTGGTGCTCGGCGAGTCTCATGATCTCCGCGAAGTCGACCGTGGAGCGCGCAAGCCGGTCGATCTTGAAGAACACGATCACGTCCAGCTCGGCGAGCCTGGTCAGGATGCGTTGCAGTCCCGGCCGGTCGAGCCCGCGCGAGAACCCCGAGACATCGATGTCTTCCTCGGCGGCTACGACCTCCCAGCCGCGTGCCTCGCACAACGCCTCACAGGCCGCGCGCTGGCGTTCCGGCGCAGTCGTCTCGTCGGTTTCGCGCGATAGGCGAACATAGATAGCGGCGCGCATCCCCGGCGCGCTGGCCGGGACGCCCTTCCGGCGTCGGGCACGGGGCATAGCCCGTGCTGTGACAGGCGTTGGTTCTGTCATGAGACGACCCTATCTCCGGAGGTATGCGTGTCCTGCCTAATCGTCCAGTCCGACAAGACCCTGCTCCTGGAAGTCGACCACGAGCAGGCCGACGCATGCCGTCGGGCCATCGCGCCGTTCGCCGAGCTGGAGCGGGCGCCGGAGCACATCCACACCTACCGGGTGACCCCGCTCGGGCTGTGGAACGCGCGTGCCGCCGGGCATGACGCCGAGCAGGTCGTGGACGCGCTCGTGCAGTTCAGCCGGTATCCGGTGCCGCACGCGCTGCTCGTCGACATCGCCGAGACCATGGACCGGTACGGCAGGCTGACGCTCTCCAAGCACCCCGCGCACGGGCTGGTCCTGACGACCACCGACCGTCCGGTGCTGGAGGAGATCCTGCGCTCCAAGCGGATCATTCCGCTGGTCGGCGCCCGGATCGACCCGGACACGGTCGCCGTGCATCCCTCCGAGCGCGGGCAGATCAAGCAGACGCTGCTGAAGCTGGGCTGGCCGGCCGAGGATCTCGCCGGGTACGTGGACGGCGAGGCGCATCCGATCGAGCTGGCCGAGGACGGCTGGGCGCTGCGGCCGTACCAGAAGCAGGCCGTGGAGAACTTCTGGCACGGCGGGAGCGGGGTCGTGGTCCTCCCCTGTGGTGCCGGTAAGACGCTCGTCGGCGCCGGGTCGATGGCGCAGGCCAAGTCGACCACCCTCATCCTCGTCACCAACACCGTCTCCGCCCGGCAGTGGAAGCACGAGCTGGTCAAGCGGACCTCGCTGACCGAGGACGAGATCGGCGAGTACAGCGGGACGCGGAAGGAGATCCGGCCCGTCACCATCGCCACCTACCAGGTGCTGACGACGAAGCGGAAGGGTGTCTATCCGCACCTGGAGCTGTTCGACTCCCGGGACTGGGGGCTCATCGTCTACGACGAGGTGCACCTGCTGCCCGCGCCGGTCTTCAAGTTCACCGCCGACCTCCAGGCACGGCGGCGGCTCGGCCTGACCGCGACCCTGGTCCGCGAGGACGGGCGCGAGTCGGACGTGTTCTCGCTCATCGGCCCGAAGCGGTTCGACGCTCCCTGGAAGGAGATCGAGGCGCAGGGCTACATCGCGCCCGCCGACTGTGTCGAGGTCCGGGTCAACCTCACCGACTCCGAGCGGCTCGCCTACGCCACCGCCGAGCAGGAGGAGAAGTACCGCTACTGCGCGACGACCGTCACCAAGCGCAAGGTCACCGAGGCTCTGGTACGGCGTTTCGCGGGCCAGCAGATCCTGGTGATCGGCCAGTACATCGACCAACTCGACGAACTGGGCGAGCACTTGAACGCCCCCGTCATCAAGGGCGAGACCTCCAACGCCCAGCGCGAGAAGCTCTTCGACGCCTTCCGCGAGGGCGAGATCAGTGTGCTGGTCGTCTCGAAGGTCGCCAACTTCTCCATCGACCTGCCGGAGGCCACGGTCGCCATCCAGGTCTCGGGCACCTTCGGCTCCCGCCAGGAGGAGGCCCAGCGCCTCGGCCGCGTCCTGCGCCCGAAGGCCGACGGCCACCAGGCGCACTTCTACTCGGTGGTGGCCCGAGACACCCTCGACCAGGACTTCGCCGCCCACCGCCAGCGGTTCCTGGCGGAGCAGGGGTACGCGTACCGGATCGTGGACGCGGACGAGCTCCTCGCGGAGAACTGAGCCGCCAGCAGGGCCAGCGCGAACAGGGCGTACGGGGACGCCAACGGCTGTTGCCACCAGGGCAGTCGGAGGTCCAGGTCGCCCTGGTGCGGGAGCAGCCACATCGTGCGGGCGGTGAAGACGGCCGTCGTGAGGGCCGCCAGGTGTCGTCTTCGGTCCGCGAGGAGTACGGCGATCAGCGGGACGCACCACACCCAGTGGTGGGACCAGCTGATCGGCGAGACGAGCAGGGCCGTGCCCGCGGTCAGCAGGACGGCGTGGCGCTCGTCGGGGGCGGTGCGGGCCTGCCAGAGGGCTACGGCCGCGACCGCGAGCGCCGGGAGGAGCCAGGCGGGGCCCGGTGAAGGGTCCCCCAGGGCGCGGGCGATCAGGCCCTGGAGGGACTGGTTGTCGACGATCCACGCCTTGCCGACGCGGTCGGTGTCGTAGAGGTGGCGGGTGAAGTAGTCGACGGTGGCGGCGGGGAGGGCCAGGGCACCGAGGAGGACGGTCCCCGCGCAGGCGGCCGTCGCGGTGAGCGCCTCTCGGCGGTGGCCGCGCAGCAGCAGGTACGCGATGAAGACGGCCGGGGTCAGCTTGGTCCCGGCCGCGATGCCCACCGCCATGCCTTTGCCGGGGGCGCCGGGCGGGCGGGTGAGGTCCCACAGGAGCAGGCAGACGATCGCGAGGTTGACCTGGCCGAACAGCACGGTCTGGAAGACCGGTTCGAGCCAGAGGGCGAGCGCCGTGGCGGCGCAGATCGCCGACGGGTGGGCGGGCAGGCCCGCCAGGCGGGCGGAGAGGTGGACGAGCCGGGCGAGCAGGAGCGCGTTGCCCGCGAGGAACGCCGCCTTGACGACGGTGACGGGAAGCAGGGCGGCCGGGGCGAACAGCAGGGCCGCGAACGGGGGGTAGGTGGCGGGGAGATGCCACTCGGTGACCGTGAAGCCGTACAGATCTCCGCCCTGTACGACCGCCTGTCCCTCGGCCCGGTAGACCAGCGCGTCGGCCATCGGGAGGCCCTGGTGCGCACAGAGGGCGGCGAAGGCGGTGACGGAAACCGCCGTAAGGAGAAGGGTGGTTACGGTCTGTGATCTGCGGGTCACGCTGTGACCCTAGGGGGTTACTTGCGGCGGACGCCTGCTTCCTCGCCGTACTCACCGAGGATGATCACGTCGAAGGCGGCGCCCGCGAAGACCTTCAGGGCGCGCAGGGCGTCGCCGAGGCGGTGGCGGTGGCTGCCGAGGACCGGGCTGGCTCCGGCGGCCGGGGGGCGGCCGGGGGCTGGATGGATGGTTGCTGCGCTCATGTCTCCATGGTTGCTCGCGGGCGGCAAGAAGAGCATCGGCCTGCCGGGCGAACCGCCGCACGGCCCTCGTACGTCTGCGGACCGACCCGTACCCCCCGGGGAGGAGGGCCCCGTCCCCTAGGGGATGAGGAAAACCGTCGGTGGAAAACCGTTGGTGTCTCCCTTCCCCGTTCACCTAGAATCTCCGCTCTTGCCCGCCTCCCCTCACGGAGTGCCGCCGCCCGGACGGAAACCGGACGGCTTCTCGCAGCGCCCGAACCCGTAGGCCCACCGGAGGCACCCCCTTGTCCACGCCCGCCGACGACCCCCTCTCCCGTGAGCGCTCCCACCTCGCCTCCTCCCGTGCCGCCCTGCGTGCGATGCGCGAGGACGTCGAGGCGCTCGACATCACGGACGTCACCGCGAACTGGGTCAACGCCGAAGTGCTCGCCCACCAGATCGACGAGCGGATCAAGGCGCTGGCCGACCTGAGCGACACGCCCCTGTTCTTCGGCCGTCTCGACTATCTGCACGCGCCGGGCGCGGACCGCTCCGAGGGCGGCGAGGGCGAGCGGTTCTACATCGGGCGCCGGCATGTGCACGATGCCGTCGGCGATCCGATGGTGATCGACTGGCGGGCGCCGGTGTCGCAGCCGTTCTACCGGGCGTCCAAGAAGGATCCGCTGGACGTCGCGCTGCGCCGCCGGTTCGGCTACACGGGCGGCGATCTGACCGCGTACGAGGACGAGCACCTCTCCGACCCGGCCGAGGCGGCGAAGACCAGCAAGCTGCTCCAGCAGGAGATCGAGCGTCCGCGTGTGGGCCCGATGCGGGACATCGTCGCGACGATCCAGCCCGAGCAGGACGAGATCGTACGGTCCGGTCTGGGCGGGACGGTGTGTGTGCAGGGCGGTCCGGGGACCGGAAAGACGGCGGTCGGCCTGCACCGGGTGGCGTATCTGCTGTACGCCCACCGCGAGCGGCTGGCGAGGACGGGGACGCTGGTCATCGGACCGAACCGCTCCTTCCTCCACTACATCGAGCAAGTCCTCCCCGCACTCGGCGAGTTGACGGTCCGGCAGGCGACCGTCGACGACCTGGTCGGGCATGTGGAGGTGCGCGGCGAGGACGACGCGGCGGCGGCGATCGTCAAGGGCGACGCGAGGATGGCGGAGGTGTTGCGGCGGGCACTGTACGCGCATGTGACGATGCCGACGGAGCCGGTCGTGGTGGTGCGGGGCTCGCGCCGCTGGCGTGTCCCGGCGTATGAACTGGAGGACATCGTCCGGGAGTTGCTGGGACGGGAGATCCGTTACGGGGCGGCCCGGCAGGCGCTGCCGCAGCGGATCGCGCATGCGGTGCTGGTGCAGATGGAGCGCTCGGGGGAGGCGCCGGACGATCGTGTCCAGGACGCGGTGGCGCGCAATACGGCCGTGAAGGCGGCCGTGAAGGCGATCTGGCCGGTGGTGGAGCCGGCGAAGCTGGTCCTGCGGTTGCTGACGGATGCCGGGTTCCTCGCGGAGCACGCGGAGGGGGTGCTGAGCGAGGAGGAGCGGAAGCTGATCCTGTGGGCGCGGCCGGTGCGGTCGGTGAAGTCGGCGAAGTGGTCGGCGGCGGACGCGGTGCTGATCGACGAGGCGAGGGACTTGATCCAGCGGACGGCTTCTCTCGGGCATGTGGTCCTGGACGAGGCCCAGGACCTCTCCCCGATGCAGTACCGGGCGGTGGGGCGGCGGTGTACGACGGGGTCGGCGACGGTGCTGGGGGATCTGGCGCAGGGTACGACGCCGTGGGCGACGCGGAGTTGGGCGCAGGCGCTGACCCATCTCGGCAAGCCGGAGGGGGTGGTGGAGGAGCTGACGGCGGGTTTCCGCGTGCCGACGGATGTGATCACGTACGCGTCCCGGCTGCTGCCGCACATCGCGCCCGGGCTGGCCCCGGTGGCGTCGGTCCGTGAGAATCCGGGGTTCTTCGAGGTGCGGGCCGTCGGGGGTGCGGGGGAGGTGGTCGCCGCGTGTGAGGAGTTGCTGCGGAACGAGGGGTCGACGGGGCTCATCGCGGCGGACGCGCGCATTCCGGAACTGGTGGAGGCGCTGGGGGCGGCGGGCATCGGCTACCTGTCCCCCGGCGAGGAGACGACTCAGGAAACCCGCCTGACCCTGGTCCCGGCGTCCCTGGCGAAGGGCCTGGAGTACGACTACGTGGTCCTGGACGAACCCCGGGCGGTGGTGGACGGCGAGCCGGACGAACGGACGGGTTTGCGCCGGCTGTACGTGACGCTGACGCGAGCGGTATCGGGGCTGATCGTGACGCATGGGGCGCCGTTGCCGGCTGAACTGACGTCCTGATTTCACCCCCGCCGCCCCTACCCGTCCCGTCCTCCAGGGGCTCCGCCCCTTCGACCCCGCCCAGGGGGCGCTGCCCCCTGGACCCCCGCTCCTCAGACGCCGGAGGGGCTGATGTCCTGCGCTTCTCAACGCCGGTCAGGCAATCTCAGCCCGTCCGGCGTTTGAGGACGAGGCCCCTTCAGGGCCGAAGCGGGGGTCTGGGGGCGGCAGCCCCCAGTGGGGGTCCCCCCTGTGGGGGAGGGACGGGTAGGGGCGGCGGGGGCGAAGAACGCTCGGGTCACGCCCCGTCCAGCACCCGCCGCCACTCCCCCACCGCCGCCTCCGACACCGGCTCACCCCAGCCCCCCGGCCGAGCCGCCCCGCCGATATGGAACGCGTCGATCCCGGCGGACAGCAGATACGGCACGTGTTCCAACCGCAGCCCCCCACCCACCAGGATCCGCTGCTCGTACCCCGGCTCCCCACCCCGCGCCGCCTCCGCCAGCAACGTAGGCACGCCCTCGTCGACGCCCACCGCAGACCCCGCCGTCAGATACGTGTCCAGCCCCGGCACCCCGTCCAGCGCCTTCCGCAACGCATCCCGGTCCCCCGCCCGGTCGATCGCCCGGTGAAACGTCCACGGGCACCCACCCAGCACGCCCACGACCCGCTCCACCGCCTCGAGGTCGACGCCCCCGTCCGAGTCGAGGAACCCGAGCACGAACTCCGCGGCCCCCACCCCCCGCATCTCCCCGGCAACCCCCACCAGCCGGTCCACGTCCCCCGCCGCGAACCCGTCCGCCAACCGCACCATCACCCGCACCGGAATATCGACCGCGGCCCGGATCCCCGCCACGGTCGCGGCCGACGGAGTCAGCCCGTCGGCCGCGATGTCGGTGACCAGTTCGAGGCGGTCCGCGCCTCCGGCCTGAGCGGCGACCGCGTCCTCGACGTCGAGGGCGATCACCTCCAGGAGTGCACGCTTGCTCATGGGGCCCCATTCGTCGGCGACCAGAGGTCGGCTACAGGTCTTCTACAGCTGGCACAGGTCAGTACAGGTCTAGTCCAATTCTGCTCCAAGACTACGCCCGCTACACGACCCGGCTCACCCGACCCGCACACCGCACCCCTCACCCGAAGATGTTCAGCTCCCCCTCCTCCGCCCCGGCCAGCTCGTACGACGCCCCGCTCGCCGGCCGCCGCCCCGAGTACAGCCGGACAAGAGTCGCCGCGTCCCCGATGTACCGCGCCGGCGTCCGCTGCCCGGAGTCCGCGCCGCAGCGCAGTGGTTCGTCCACGTCGTCCAGGTCGGCGTGCAGGGGCAGATGCCCGCGGGAGCGGGTGACCTCGGACAGCAAGGTCAGTGCGTACGGCAGGCCCGCACCCGTGTACGCCCCGGGCTCACCCCACGCCTCCCGTACATCCCCCGCATGCACCCACTCCCCGAGCGCGATCCCGTCCAGCACCCCGCCCGCCTTCGCCATCACGGGCCCGGCCTCGGTCATCCCCCGCTCCAGCTCGTCCACGATCCGCGCGGCCGGCCACTCGGCCCGCTCGGCGATGTCCCGGTCATTGGACTCGGGCGAGAACACCCCCTCCTCGAACCGCCCCTCCACCACCCGCATCAGCGCGGCCGAGCAGTGCGCCAGCACATCCCGCACCGACCACCCCGGACACGCCCCGACGGGCACCGCGAAGTCCGTCTCACCCCGCTCCCGCAGCATCGGCACCAACACATCCCGCTCCACGACGAGCAGCCGCCCGGGCAGCTCCGGATCACGCACCTGTACGTCAGTCATGGCCTCCAAACTAGGGGCGCGCGTCAGCCCAGGGGGAGAATGAGCGCATGGCAGATCTCGACGACCTCCGCCGCCGCTGGCTGCGCGCCCTGCTCGCGGCGCGGGAGGACGACTCCCGCGCCATCGCCCCGGAACGGTACGGCGAGGCGCTGCTGAAGCGCTGGTCCGAGCCGCAGCGGCGCTATCACACCGTGGAGCACCTCACGGCGGTCCTCGACCACATCGACGTACTGGAGGAGTACGCCGACGACCCGGACGCCGTACGGCTGGCCGCCTGGTTCCATGACGCGGTCTACCTGCCGGAACGCTCGACGAACGAGGAGCGCTCCGCCGGCCTCGCCGAGCGCGCCCTGTCCGAGGCCGGAGTCCCCGCGGAGCGCACCGCCGAGGTCGCGCGTCTGGTCCGGCTCACCGTCACCCACGACCCCGCCGACGAGGACCGCAACGGCCAGGTCCTGTGCGACGCCGACCTCGCGATCCTCGCCGCGCCGCCCTCCGTGTACGCCGCCTACACCGCCGCCGTCCGCGAGGAGTACCACTTCGTGCCGAGCGACGCCTTTCGCGCGGGCCGGTCCGCGGTGCTGCGCCAACTCCTCGCCCTGCCACGGCTGTTCAGGACGCCGTACGGACAGGAGAAGTGGGAGGCCACAGCCCGCTACAACCTCACCTCGGAACTCGAAATGCTCTCGCTCCCGTCCACCCCGTCCGCATAGCCTGCCCGCATGCGACACATGGGCGGGGAGCGCGTTCAGGAAGCCGTGGCGGGCTCGGTGGCCCTGCTGCGGACAGCCGCCGAGAAGGACTGGGACACGGTCAAGGCCGCCCGGTCCCAGTGGAGTTGCTGGGAGGCGGCGATCCATATCGCCTACGACCTCATCGTCTACGCCAGTCGGCTCGCGGGACGGGGGAGCAGCGCTCATGTGCCGCTGAGGATCCACCCCGACGACACCGCCGGCAACGAAGGCCTCCTCCAGGCCATCGAAACGACCGGCACCCTGCTCACCGCCACCATCCGCACCACCCCCCGCCACCTACGCGCCCACCACCCCTGCCCCTTCCACACCGCGAACCCCGAAGGCTTCGCCGCCCTCGGCGTCGGCGAGGTGCTGCTGCACACGTACGACATCGCGGAGGCCCTGGGCCTGGCGTACGAACCCCCCGCCGAACTCGCCGAGTTCGCGCTCACCCGGCTCCTTCCGCAGGTCCAGCCCGGCCCCACCCCCTGGAGCACCCTCCTGTGGGCCACCGGCCGCGGCGACCTCCCCGACCGCCCGCCCGTCACCAGCTGGCACTGGATCAACAACCTCGTCGTCCCCTCCGAGCGCCTCAACCTGGAGAGCCTGACCCCCGCGGCCGCCGCCGACCTCGCCGCGGGCGGCGACGGCGGCTACGAGTGGGCCCAGGGCGGCCCCTACGACGGCACCCGCGAGGCCTCCGGCATGCTGCTCAAGTCGTACGAAGCGGGCGTGCACCGCCCGGAGTTCGGCGTCTTCGTCCTCGTACGCCATGAGGACGACCGCGCGGTCGGCGCCCTCGGCTTCCACGGCGCGCCGGACGAGGACGGCCGGGTCGAGATCGGCTACGACCTGGCGGAGACCGCTCGTGGCAACGGATACGCGACGGAGGCGCTGCGCGCCCTGGCGGGGTGGGCGCTGGCCAGGGATGACGTACGCACGCTGCTGGCGACGATCGACCACGACAACCGGGCGTCACAAGCCGTCGTGACGCGGGCGGGCTTTGTGCGGGCCACCGCCGAGGAGGAGCGGGCGATGGGCGAGAGCCGCGAGGCGAACGGTCCCCTTCAGGTGTACCTGCGCGCCGGCGAGGCCTAGCGTCCCTTCGGCCGCCGCAACCCCGCCCCGTTCAGCAACCGCACCACATCCCGGCTGCTGACCTCCACCGCGCCCGCGGCCACCACTTCCGCGTACCGGTGCGAGGGTATGTCGTAGTGGTCCCGCTCGAAGGCCCGTCGGGGCACGCCCAGCCGCTCGGCGAAGTCATGGAGCTCGGCGAAGGACACGTCGCTGACCAGGTGGGACCACATACGGCCGTGACCGGGCCAGGTCGGCGGGTCGATGTAGACCGTCACGGGGACCGCCTCACGAGGAAGCCCCGCCCGTCGCGATCCCCAGGGAACCCAGCGACGCCACCTTCACGCCCGCCTTGTGGCAGACCCAGTGCGGGTCGGGGCCGAGCTCCGGTTCGACGTCCAGCGCGTGCGGGTCGCCCTGGCCGCAGACCGGGCACAGCGGCCAGCGGCCGTACCGTTCGAGCAGGGCGTCCTGGACGTCCTGCGCGACCAGTCCGGCGACATACCCCGCACCCTCGGGCCATTGCTCCACCCACCAGCGCCGCTGCGCGACGGAGTCCTCGACGAGCGACACGACGTCCGCCTCGGCGACCTTGCCCGCGACCAGATCGGCGAGCACCAGGGCGCGTGCCGCGTGCAACGCCTGCTCCAGGGGGTTTACGGGGTGGCCGGAGGGTTCCATGCACCCATTGTGCGCACTCTTGACCACAACACTGAAGCGAAAATATCTTTCAACCGTGACCCAGCATGTGAAGGAAACTTTCGGGCAGGCTGGTCCGCCCGGTGGCCCGCCCCCGGCTCCCGCCGCCCTCGCGGCCAAGGTGCGCACGCTGGCGCCGTCCATGACCCGTTCCATGCAGCGGGTCGCCGAGGCCGTGGCCGGTGACCCGGCCGGCTGCGCCGCGCTCACCGTCACCGGTCTCGCGGAGCTCACCGGCACCAGCGAGGCGACCGTCGTCCGCACCGCCCGGCTGCTCGGTTACCCCGGCTACCGCGATCTGCGCCTCGCGCTCGCCGGACTCGCCGCCCAGCAGCAGTCGGGGCGGGCGCCCGCGATCACGACGGACATCGCGGTGGATGACCCGATCGCCGACGTCGTCGCCAAGCTCGCCTACGACGAGCAGCAGACCCTCGCCGACACCGCGGCCGGACTCGACACGGCCCAGCTCGGCGCGGCTGTCACCGCGCTGGCCGGTGCCCGCCGGATCGATGTGTACGGCGTCGGGGCGTCCGGGCTCGTCGCGCAGGACCTCACGCAGAAGCTGCTGCGCATAGGGCTGATAGCCCACGCGCACAGCGATCCGCATCTCGCCGTGACGAACGCGGTGCAACTGCGCGGAGGCGATGTGGCGATCGCGATCACGCACTCCGGGTCCACGGGCGATGTGATCGAGCCGCTGCGGGTGGCCTTCGAGCACGGGGCCACCACGGTGGCGATCACCGGACGGCCGGACGGGCCGGTCGCCCAGTACGCCGACCACGTCCTGACCACGTCCACCGCGCGCGAGAGCGAGCTGCGCCCCGCGGCCATGTCGTCCCGGACCAGTCAACTGCTGGTGGTGGACTGTCTGTTCGTGGGCGTGGCCCAGCGGACGTACGAGACCGCCGCGCCCGCGCTGTCGGCGTCCTACGAGGCACTGGCCCACCGGCACCGGCGGTAAAGACCCAGGAAACGACACCCGTACGCGGAAAGAGCTCATGACCTCTACATCCAACCCCCGTGACCTGCGCGCCGAGTTGGACTCCCTCACCACCGAGGCCTTCCGCCCCGACCTCGCCGACATCGACCGGCTGCCCACCCTCGACATCGCCCGCCTGATGAACGGCGAGGACACCTCCGTACCGGCCGCCGTGGCCGCGCGGCTGCCGCAGATCGCCGCCGCCATCGACGCCGTCGCCGAGCGGATGGCGCGCGGCGGGCGGCTCGTCTACGCGGGCGCGGGTACCGCGGGGCGGCTCGGGGTGCTCGACGCCTCCGAGTGCCCGCCCACCTTCGACACCGATCCGACGCAGGTCGTCGGCCTGATCGCGGGCGGCCCCGAGGCCATGGTGACCTCGGTCGAGGGCGCCGAGGACTCCAAGGAGCTGGCCCGCGCCGACCTCGACGCGCTCACCCTCACCCCCCTCGACACCGTGGTCGGCGTCTCCGCGTCCGGCCGTACCCCGTACGCGATCGGCGCCGTGGAACACGCCCGTGCGCTCGGCGCGTTGACCATCGGCCTGGCCTGCAACGCGGACAGCGCGCTCGCGGCCGCCGCCGAGCACGGCATCGAGATCGTCGTAGGGCCCGAGCTGCTCACCGGCTCCACCCGCCTGAAGTCCGGCACGGCGCAGAAGCTCGTCCTCAACATGATCTCGACGATCACGATGATCCGTCTCGGCAAGACGTACGGGAACCTGATGGTCGACGTGCGCGCCTCGAACGACAAGCTGCGCGCCCGCTCCCGCCGTATCGTCGCGCTGGCGACCGGCGCGGGCGAGGAGGAGATCGAGCGGGCACTGGCGGCCACCGACGGCGAGGTGAAGAACGCCATCCTGGTCGTTCTGGCCGGCGTGGACGGCCCGACGGCCGCCCGCCTTCTGGAGGAGTCCGGCGGCCATCTGCGTGCCGCGCTGGCGGCGGCGGGCGGCTGAACCGCAGGCTCGCGGGGTGAGCACCTCGTACTCCGACACAGCAGCGGCGATCCTCCCCCTGGTGGGCGGCCCCGCGAACGTCACCTCCGTCGCCCACTGCATGACCCGTCTGCGCCTGGGCCTGGCCGACCGCTCCCTGGTGGACGAGGAGGCGCTGCGGGCGCTGCCCGGCGTCCTCGGGGTGGTCGACGACGACACGTACCAGATCGTCCTGGGGCCGGGGGTGGTGGCAGGGGTGGCACCGGAGTTCGAGGCGCTGCTGACCTCGGCGGGTCAACTGGCCGCCAGGGGCGCGGAGCTGAAGGCCGCCAGGAGCACGCGCAACTCCACCCCCGGCAAGCTCCTGCTGCGGCGCATCGCGAACATCTTCGTTCCCCTGATCCCGGCCCTGATCGGCTGCGGCATCCTGGCGGGGCTCAACGGCCTGCTGATCAACCTGGGCCTGCTGCCGGGCGTGACCCCCGCGCTGGCGGTGCTCGCCGCCGCCTTCATGTCCCTGAGGGCGTCCCGGCCATGCCCGGCCCCCAGCTCCAGGACGTGCTGGGCACCGGCGTCCCGGAAGACGCCGGCGGCATGCACGGCCGGCGCCGAGGGCTCCTCGCCGTACATGCCCGGGTGGGAGGCGTACATCCCCTGCCAGTGGGCCCGCTGGGCGTCGCCGAGTTCGTGCTCGTCGTTCACCGTCCGCACGTTACAGCGCCGCTCGTCCGCCCGGCCGACGAGCAGATCCGACCGCAGCTCGCGCAGCTCAGGGGCGTCGTAGAGCTTGGCCTGGGCCGGGGGCGGCGTGGCGAGGGTGGCCTCGCCGGCGGCGGCGCGGTAGGTGTTGCCGGCCGGGTAGTCGTCCATGGCGCGGTCGTCGGTCCGCCGGACCACTGGATCCAGTTGCCCGAGCGGGACTACTGGGCGCAGTGACAGGGGTGGAGGGGCTCAGGACTTGGCCGTCGCCTCCGCCGGTGCCGGTGTGCCGTCCGCCGGCGCGGCCAGGGTGGCGGCCGGTCGCCGGCGCGGGATGAAGGAGGCGACCGCGAAGGCGAGGAGGGCCGCTCCGGCGCCGACCGCGAGGACCACCTGGAAGCCCTTCTCGGAGGGCAGGGCGTAGCCGCCGAGGTCGGTGGTCATCTGGGCGAGGACGACGCCGGCGATGGCGCTCGCCGAGGAGGTGCCGATGGACCGCATCAGGGTGTTGAGGCTGTTGGCGGCGGCCGTCTCGGAGGCGGGCACGGCGCCCATGATGAGCGCGGGCATCGAGCCGTAGGTGAAGCCGATACCGGCGCCGATGACACAGGACACCAGCACGAAGTGCCAGACCTCGGACATGAGAAGGATGTTGAGACCGTAACCGGCGGCCACGATCAGGGCGCCGATCATCAGGGTGACCTTGGGGCCCTTGGCCTTGGAGACGGCGGCCGAGACCGGGGCGGTGGCCATCATGACCAGCCCTGAGGGCGCCATGACCAGACCGGCGACCAGCATCGACCTGCCGAGGCCGTAACCGGTCTGCTCGGGCAGCTGGAGGAGCTGCGGCAGCACCAGGGACATCGCGAACATCGCGAACCCGACGGCGATCGAGGCGAGGTTGGTGACCAGCACCTGACGGCGGGCGGTGGTGCGCAGGTCGACCAGCGGCTGCTCGGTCCGCAGCTCCCACCAGCCCCACGCCGACAGGATCACCACGGCCGCGACGAACAGACCGAGCGTGGTGCCGCTGGTCCAGCCCCAGTCGGCGCCCTTGGAGATACCGAGCAGCAGACAGACCAGGCCCGCCGCCATGCCCAGGCCGCCGACGAGGTCGAAGCGGCCGCCGGTGCGGACCTTGGACTCGGGCACGAAGAGGAGGACGAGCACGGTGGCGACGGCGCCGAGGGCGGCCGAGGTCCAGAAGAGCAGGTGCCAGTCGAAGTTGTCGGCGATCAGCGCGGCGGCCGGCAGACCGAGGGCGCCGCCGATGCCCAGGGAGGCGCTCATCAGGGCGGTGGCGGAGGCGAGCCGCTCGGCGGGCAGTTCGTCGCGCATGATGCTGATGCCGAGCGGGATCACACCGGACGCGAGGCCCTGGAGCACCCGCCCGATGATCATCGGGATCAGCGCGTCGCTGAGCGCGCACACCAGCGAGCCCGCGACCAGCAGCACGGCGCTGACCAGCAGCATCCGTCGCTTGCCGAACATATCGCCGAGTCGTCCGACGACCGGGGTGGCCACGGCGGCGGCGAGCAGAGTGGCGGTGACCGCCCAGGCGGTGTCCGAGGCCGGAGCGTCCAGCAGCTTCGGCAGTTCCGGGACGATCGGGATCACCAGGGTCTGCATCAGCGAGACGACGATTCCGGCCAGGGCCAGCACCGCCACCACGGCATTCGGCCTCGGCGGGGCGGAACCCCCCGAGGCGGTCCCGGCAAGGGTGTCGGACATGGCGGAGCCTCCGTCGACAAGGAAGAGCGATTGACCGAGGCAACCTTAAGTCAGTTGATTGACTTAAGCAAGGGTGCTGGTGGAGGGCGGCCAGGCGCGCCTCTGGGGCCGCGCCTGACTCTCAGTCCCGGGGCGCCCGCGCCTCGATGAAGGCCCGGATCCGCTCCTCGCCCAGGTCGTGAACCGTCTCGTGGGCTCGCGGGTCACGGGCGTGCAGGGTGTGGAAGAGCGGTCCCGTCGCCCCGCCCAGTTCCACCAGCGTGGCCGAGGCACCGCGCACCGCGCGCTCGGTCCCGGCCGGCGCCGTCAGATCGATGCGGTTGACCACGCCGGGGGTCACCCACACCGGTACGCCCGCCAGGAAGCCGAGGAGCTGGAGGTGGAAGTGGCCGGTGAGGACGGCCTTGACGTCGGTGCCGTGGATGACGTCGGCGAGGAGCTCGGGGTCCCGCAGGCCGAAGAGGCGCTGCACCGGGTGGTCCAGCGCGACGGGCGGATGATGGAAGGCGAGGACCGTCCCCTCGCCAGCGGGCGTGCGCAACACCTCCCGCAGCCAGCCGAGTTGAACCTCGCCGAGGCTGCCCCACCCCTCCCCCGGCACCAGCGAGTCCAGGGTCACGATCCGCCACCCGCCGACCGTGGTCACGGCCGCCCGCTCCCCGGCATCCGACTCCAGCGCCGTCTCGGCACAGTCACCGCCGTCCACGCCCAGATGCCCGCTGCCCAGCACCTTGCCGAAGGCGCCGCGCTCGTCGTGATTGCCGGTGGTGAAGAACACCGGCACCCCCAGCCCCGCGGCGAACTCCCCCACCAGCTCCCGGAGGGCGGCGTACGCCTCGACGGCGCCGTCGTCGGCGAGGTCGCCGGTGACCACGACCGCTCCGACGTCCCGCTGGTGCCGCAGTTCGGCGAGCATCAGCCGCAGGGACTCGGTGGCGTTGACTCCGTGCCCGTTGGGCGCGTCGGAGCGGTCGAGATGGGTGTCGGAGAGATGAAGGATCTTCATCTCCGGAAACCTGGCGGGAGTTGAGGGCGCGGACCAGAGCGCCTCAGCTCAGCGACTTCAGCGACGCCGGGTCGTACGGGGCCAGTTCCGTCACCCGGCCCGCCAGGACCTTCTCCGCCCAGTGGGGGTCCTGGAGCAGGGCGCGGCCGACGGCCACCAGGTCGAACTCGTCGCGCTCCAGGCGGTCCAGGAGGTTGTCGAGGGAGCCCAGCTCGGCGCCCTCGCCCTGGAAGGCCTTGAGGAAGTCGCCGTTCAGGCCGACCGAGCCGACGGTGAGGGTGGGCTTGCCGGTCAGCTTCTTGGTCCAGCCGGCCAGGTTGAGGTCCGAGCCCTCGAACTCGGAGAGCCAGTAGCGGCGCGTGGAGGCGTGGAAGGCGTCGACACCGGCCGCCGCGAGCGGGGCGAGGATCGCCTCCAGCTCCTCCGGGGTCTCGGCGAGACGGGCGTCGTAGGCCTCCTGCTTCCACTGCGAGTAGCGGAAGATGACCGGGAAGTCGGCCGAGACGGCCGCGCGGACGGCGGCGACGATCTCCGCCGCGAACTTCGTCCGGGCCACCGGGTCACCGCCGTAGGCGTCGGAGCGGCGGTTGGTGCCCTCCCACAGGAACTGGTCGATCAGGTAGCCGTGGGCGCCGTGGAGCTCGACGCCGTCGAAGCCGATCCGCTCCGCCGCGGCCGCCGCCTCGGCGAAGGCGCCGATGACGTCGTCCAGGTCCTGCCGGGTCATCGCCTTGCCGGTGCCCTCGGTGCCGTCGACGCGCAGCCCCGACGGGCCGACCGCGGGGGCGTCCGCGAAGGGCGGCTGGCCCTGCTTGCGGACCATGCCGATGTGCCACAGCTGCGGGACGATCGTGCCGCCCGCCGCGTGCACGGCGTCGGCGACCTTCGTCCAGCCCGCGAGCTGCTCGGCACCGTGGAAGCGCGGCACGCGGTCGCTCTGCCCGGCCGAGTCATGTCCGACGTACGTGCCCTCGGTGACGATCAGACCGACACCGGCGGCGGCCCGGCGGGCGTAGTACGACGCCACGTCCGCACCCGGGACGCCGCCCGGGGAGAACATCCGGGTCATCGGCGCCATCGCGATGCGGTTGGGGACGGTCAGGCCGTTGATCGTCGTCGGCCGGGAAAGGATCTCGGCCGCGCGGGAGGCGGTGGACTCGGTGACGGTCACGTGGGGGCTCCTCGGGAAGGTCTGCTGACCAGTTGGTATGTGCGCACGCATTGTTGCACCTGCTTAAGCAACCAACCATGAGCCCTGAAACATTCCGCGCACCCGCGGCCACCGGAAAGCCCGAGGGCGGCACCCCCTGTCGCAACAGGAAGTACCGCCCTCAGAAAGGACGTTGATCAACCGGAGTCGATCAGAAGTCCATGTCACCGCCCGGCATACCGCCCGGAGCGGCCGCCGCGGCCTTCTCCGGCTTGTCGGCGATGACGGCCTCGGTGGTGAGGAACAGCGCAGCGATCGACGCGGCGTTCTGCAGCGCGGAACGGGTCACCTTCGCCGGGTCGATGATGCCCTCGGCGATCATGTCGACGTACTCGCCGGTCGCGGCGTTCAGGCCGTGACCGACCTGCAGACCGCGGACCTTCTCCACGACGACGCCGCCCTCAAGACCACCGTTGACGGCGATCTGCTTCAGCGGGGCCTCCAGCGCGAGCTTCACGGCGTTGGCGCCGGTCGCCTCGTCACCTTCGAGCTCCAGCTTCTCGAAGACCTGGGAGGCCTGCAGCAGGGCCACGCCACCACCGGCGACGATGCCCTCCTCGACGGCCGCCTTGGCGTTGCGCACGGCGTCCTCGATGCGGTGCTTGCGCTCCTTGAGCTCCACCTCGGTGGCGGCACCGGCCTTGATGACCGCGACACCGCCGGCGAGCTTCGCCAGGCGCTCCTGCAGCTTCTCGCGGTCGTAGTCCGAGTCGCTGTTCTCGATCTCGGCGCGGATCTGGTTGACCCGGCCGGCGACCTGCTCCGAGGAGCCGGAGCCGTCGACGATGGTCGTCTCGTCCTTGGTGATGACGACCTTGCGGGCCTTGCCCAGGAGGTCCAGGGAGGTGTTCTCCAGCTTGAGACCGACCTCCTCGGAGATGACCTCGCCACCGGTGAGGATGGCGATGTCGTTCAGCATCGCCTTGCGGCGGTCACCGAAGCCCGGGGCCTTGACCGCGACGGACTTGAAGGTGCCGCGGATCTTGTTGACGACCAGGGTCGACAGGGCCTCGCCCTCGACGTCCTCGGCGATGATCAGCAGCGGCTTGCCCGACTGCATGACCTTCTCCAGCAGCGGGAGCAGGTCCTTGACCGAGGAGATCTTGGAGTTGGCGATCAGGATGTACGGGTCGTCGAGGACGGCCTCCATACGCTCCATGTCGGTGGCGAAGTACGCCGAGATGTAGCCCTTGTCGAAGCGCATACCCTCGGTGAGCTCCAGCTCCAGACCGAAGGTCTGGGACTCCTCGACGGTGATGACGCCTTCCTTGCCGACCTTGTCCATGGCCTCGGCGATGAGCTCGCCGATCTGGGTGTCGGCGGCGGAGATGGAGGCCGTGGAGGCGATCTGCTCCTTGGTCTCGACGTCCTTCGCCTGCTCCAGCAGGGCGGCGGAGACGGCCTCGACGGCCTTCTCGATACCGCGCTTCAGGGCCATCGGGTTGGCGCCGGCGGCGACGTTGCGCAGGCCCTCGCGGACCAGCGCCTGGGCGAGAACGGTCGCGGTGGTCGTACCGTCACCGGCGACGTCGTCCGTCTTCTTGGCGACTTCCTTGACCAGCTCGGCGCCGATCTTCTCGTACGGGTCCTCCAGCTCGATCTCCTTGGCGATGGAGACACCATCGTTGGTGATCGTGGGGGCGCCCCACTTCTTCTCAAGGACGACGTTGCGGCCCTTGGGGCCGAGGGTGACCTTGACGGCGTCGGCGAGCTGGTTCATACCGCGCTCAAGGCCGCGCCGCGCCTCCTCGTCGAACGCGATGATCTTGGCCATGTGAAGTGGTCCCTCCAGGACTGGTGAGTACCGCAAATGGACCGCGCCCGCGCCCGCGACGGACGGCCCCGGCGGATGGTTCCTTGCCCCACCCGGCCCGTGGACCTCACCGACCCGGTCCTTCGTTGTCACTCTCACCTTCAGAGTGCTAACGCCAATGATTAGCACTCGACCCATGCGAGTGCAAGCGGCTCTCGGGGATCGGGCGGGGCCGGTGCCCGGTGAGACCCGGGCACGCGGAAGGGCCCGCACCCGAGGGGTTGGGTCCCCGAGGTGCGAGCCCTTCAGCAGAAGACGTCGCTTGCGGTTCGTTGGTCGCGCGTTCAGGCAGAGACGCGAACCATGTCGGCCTGCGGGCCTTTCTGGCCCTGCGAGATCTCGAACTCAACCCGCTGGCCTTCTTCAAGGGTGCGGTAGCCGTCCATCTGGATCGCGCTGTAGTGGACGAAAACATCCGCACCACCGTCGACCGCGATGAAGCCGTACCCCTTCTCCGCGTTGAACCACTTGACGGTGCCCTGAGCCATGCCTAACTCCCCTATTACTGGCCCTTGCACAGATCCACACTTCGCGGATCCGGGTCAGACCTCACCCCCCACGGTTTGGGGGCGTGCGCCGGAACGCGTCGACCGCGGCTGAATGTATCTGTCCAACTGCCGTCTGCAACAGGTCAATCGGACGAGAATTCTGGACGCACCGGGTCCGGAATATAGTGAGAATTCGCCCGAATTCAGGGCAAGTCGGGCCCCATAAAGGGAGCATAAGGCGCAAAAGGCTCGCACACTTTGGCTACTTCTCGTCGCATACGGCGTCGGTACTCATATGCGCCCGGCATGCGGGGAGCAGCAGGTTCCCCAACTGTACCGTGCTCAACCATGCAGAATTGCCCCCTCCGTTTGTCTTACGGAGAGGGCAATTCGATGAACTCTGGGTGACGCACCTTACCGACGGTAACGATCAGCCGCCGGCGACCGCCGGAATGATGGAAACTCCGGCGCCGTCCGGGGTCGCCGTCTCCAGGCCCTGCTCGAAGCGGACGTCGTCGTCATTGACGTACACATTCACGAAACGGCGCAGCTTGCCCTGGTCGTCCAGGACGCGGGCGGCGATTCCGGTGTGGTTCTTCTCCAGGTCGGCGATGACCTCGGCGAGGGTGCCACCCTCGGCCGTCACCTCGGCGGCACCACCGGTGTAGGTGCGCAGGATGGTGGGGATGCGGACGTTGACACTCATGATGCGAGGCCAGCCTCTCGGAAGGAGTCGAGGTTCGGGCGGATGGTCGCAGTGAGGCCGGTGCCGGCCACCGCGTCCAGGGTCTTGAGGCCGTCGCCGGTGTTGAGGACGACCGTCGTCTTGGCGGGGTCGAGGACGCCGTTCTCGATCAGCTTGCGCGTCACGCCGACGGTCACGCCACCCGCCGTCTCCGCGAAGATGCCCTCGGTCCGCGCCAGCAGCTTGATCGCGTCGACGACCTGCTCGTCCGTCACGTCCTCCACCGCGCCGCCGGTGCGGCGGGCGATGTCCAGGACGTACGGCCCGTCCGCCGGGTTGCCGATGGCCAGCGACTTGGCGATGGTGTTCGGCTTCTGCGGCCGGACCACGTCGTGGCCCTCCTTGTAGGCCACCGACACCGGCGAGCACCCCTCGGCCTGCGCGCCGAAGATCTTGTACGGCCTGTCCTCGACGAGCCCGAGCTTGATCAGCTCCTGCAGACCCTTGTCGATCTTCGTCAGCTGCGAGCCGGAGGCGATGGGGACGACGATCTGGTCCGGCAGCCGCCAGCCGAGCTGCTCGCAGATCTCGTACGCCAGGGTCTTGGACCCCTCCGCGTAGTACGGCCGCAGATTGACGTTGACGAAGCCCCAGCCCTCGCCGGCCGGGTCGCCGATCAGCTCGGAGCAGAAACGGTTCACGTCGTCGTAGTTGCCCTCGATGCCGATGAGTTCACCGCCGTAGACCGCGGCCATGACGACCTTGCCCTGCTCCAGGTCGTGCGGGATGAACACGCAGGAGCGGAAGCCGGCGCGGGCGGCGGCGGCGCCGACGGCACCGGCGAGGTTGCCGGTCGACGAGCAGGAAAGCGTCGTGAAGCCGAAGGCACGGGCGGCCTCCAGGGCCTGGGCGACGACCCGGTCCTTGAAGGAGTGCGTCGGGTTGCCGGAGTCGTCCTTCACATACAAACCGCCGGTCACGCCGAGCTCGCGGGCCAGGTTGTCGGCCTTGACGAGCTTGGTCCAGCCGGGGTTGAGGTTGGGCTTGTCGGCCACGTCCGCGGGGACGGGCAGCAGGGGCGCGTAACGCCAGATGTTCGCGGGTCCCGCTTCGATGCGCTTGCGGAGCTCCTCGGTGTCGTACGCCGAGAAGTCGTAGGCGATCTCCAGCGGGCCGAAACACTCCTCGCACGCGAAGACGGGTCCGAGAGGGACGCGATGTCCGCACTCGCGGCAGCTCAGGGCAGCGGCGGGACCGAGGTCGACGGTGGGATTCGTGGTGCTTGCGGCAGTCTGCACAGCCATGTGAGGCGAGGCCCTTTCTCCTCATCTTCCTCACGACGCATCTCGCCGTGAGACGGATTTGGCACCTTCCCTAGCCGGGAGCCTCGCAATGGAGAACGAGAACCGACTGGAGGGTTGCCGGGGCTTCATCGGGCCGTATCCCTCTGCCCCTCTGGATGAGCGGTATGTAGTTGTAGACGCAAACGACCCCCGACATGCGATGGTCATCAGCGTTGCTCAAGACTGTAACCGAAGGCCAGGACAGTTGAGATTGCCGTCCGAACCGCGAGACACGATCCGCGAAACACGTGAGGAGCCGCCGACTGTGCTGGAAGAAGTCGAGCGCTGGCTGAGCACCCGCTCCTGGTCCGTGACCGACCGCCCGCTCCATCAGATCCTGGCCGCGAAACGCAGCTCGGGCCAGACGGTCTCCGTCGTGCTGCCCGCGCTCAACGAGGAGGAGACGGTCGGCGACATCGTCGCCGTCATCCGGCATGACCTGATGCACCAGGTCCCGCTGGTCGACGAGATCGTCGTCGTCGACTCCGGATCGACCGACCGCACCTCCGAGGTCGCCGCGGCGGCCGGGGCGACGGTCGTGCACCGCGACGCGATCCTGCCCCGTCTGCCCGCCGTGCCCGGCAAGGGCGAGGTGCTCTGGCGCTCGCTGCTGGTCACCCGCGGCGACATCGTCTGCTTCATCGACGCGGACCTGAAGGAGTTCTCCTCGGACTTCGTCTCGGGGATCGTCGGCCCGCTGCTCACCGATCCCGGGGTGGACCTCGTCAAGGCGATGTACGACCGCCCGCTCGGGCAGGCGGCGGGCCAGGGCGGCCGGGTCACCGAGCTGATGGCCCGCCCGCTGCTGAACATGCACTGGCCCCAGCTCGCCGGCTTCGTACAACCGCTCGGCGGCGAGTACGCGGCCCGCCGCTCCCTGCTGGAACAGCTCCCCTTCCCCGTCGGCTACGGCGTCGAGCTCGGCATGCTGATCGACGCGCTGCACCTGGTGGGCCTGGACGCGCTGGCCCAGGTCGACGTGGGGGTGCGCAGGCACCGGCACCAGGACGGGCAGGCGCTCGGCCGGATGTCCGCCGCGATCTACCGCACGGCCCAGCTCAGGCTGGCCCGCGGACACCTCATCCGTCCCTCGCTCATCCAGTTCGAGCGCGGCGAGGACGGTTTCGAGCCGCGGACGTACTCGGTGGACACCGAGGAACGGCCGCCGATGGTGGAGATCGCCGAATACGCGTCACGCAAGGTGGCGTAACGCTCGTCTCGTCCAGCGGCTCGTACGTTTGAGCGTTTACGGCACGGGCTAGGTTGGAGCACATGGCTTCCACGCACGTGGCTTCCCCACTCGGTGCCGCTCAGGTGCTGGTCGCGTCGAATCGCGGCCCGGTCTCCTACGAGGTCCAGCAGGACGGCTCGCTGCGCGCCAAGCGCGGGGGCGGCGGACTGGTGTCGGGCCTGTCGGCCATCGGCCCGGACGCCGGCGCCCTGTGGGTGTGCTCGGCGCTGTCCGACGGCGACCGCGAGGCGGTGCGGCGCGGGGAGGGCGAGTCCGGCGTACGGATGCTCGACATCCCGGCGGACGTGCACGCGGACGCGTACAACGGCGTCGCGAACTCGGTGCTCTGGTTCGTCCATCACATGCTGTACCAGACGCCGCTGGAGCCGGTGTTCGACGCCGGTTTCCGGCGGCAGTGGGAGAACTACGCCCACTACAACCGCGCCTTCGCCGAGGCACTGGCCGACGAGGCGGCCGAGGGGGCGGCGGTCCTGGTCCAGGACTACCACCTGACGCTGGTGCCGGGACTGCTCCGCAAGCTCCGCCCCGACCTGCGCATCGGCCACTTCTCGCACACCCCGTGGGCCCCGGTGGACTACTTCCGCATGCTGCCCGACCAGGTGGTGCGCGAGGTGCTGGAGGGCATGCTCGGCGCAGACCGGCTGGGTTTCCTCACCCGGCGCTGGGCCGACGCGTTCACCGCGTGCTGCACGGAGCTGGCGGGCGGGCTCGGGGACACCGAGGTCGGCGTGCACGGTCTGGGCGCGGACGCGGACTTCCTGCGCAAGCGGTCCCACGAGGCCGACGTCGAGGAGCGGATGGCGGCACTGAAGGCGGAGATCGGCGCGGGCCGCAGGACGATCGTCCGCGTCGACCGGACCGAGCTGTCGAAGAACATCGTGCGCGGGCTGCTGGCCTACCGGCAGCTCCTCGACGACCGCCCCGAGTGGCGGGAACGGGTCGTGCACGTGGCGTTCGCCTACCCCTCCCGGCAGGACCTCGCGGTCTACCGGGACTACACGGCCGAGGTGCAGCGCCTCGCGGACGACATCAACTCCCAGTACGGCACCCCGGGCTGGACCCCGGTCGTACTCCACGTCAAGGACGACTTCGCACGCTCCCTGGCCGCGTACCGGCTCGCCGACGTGGCCCTCGTCAACCCCATCCGGGACGGCATGAACCTCGTCGCCAAGGAGGTGCCGGTCGTCTCGGACGAGGGGTGCGCGCTGGTGCTGTCGCGGGAGGCGGGGGCGTACGAGGAGCTCGGCGAGGACGCGATCGTGGTGAACCCGTACGACGTCCTGGGCACCGCGCGGGCCCTGCACGAGGCCCTGACGATGCCGCCCCACGAACGCGCCGAGCGCACCAAGCGCCTCACGGCGGCGGCCACGGCACTGCCGCCGGCACAGTGGTTCATGGAGCAGTTGCGGGCGCTGCGCGCTTAGGCAGCCATGCCCTCGGGGCTCACCGAGATCCGCCCGAGCAGCTCCTGGTACGCCCGCCCGTCGAACTCCCCCGCCACCGGCGCCAGCACGCTCGCCGCGGACAGGGCGGCCGCGCGGGCCAGGCGGTCCGGCCAGGGGAGCCCCTCGACCAGGCCCGACAGCAGGCCGGCGACCGCCGCGTCGCCCGCGCCCGTCGGGTTGCCGCGCAGGGGGCCGGGCGGGGTGGCGCGCCAGCGGCCCTCGGGGGTGTGGGCGAGGAGGCCGTCGGCGCCGAGAGAGGCGACCACGGTGTGGGCGCCGCGGCGGCGGGCGTCCTGGGTGGCGCGCAACGGCTCGTGGGAGCCGGTGAGTTCGGCCAGCTCGTCGGCGTTGGGCTTGATGATGTCGGGGCGGGCGGCGACGGCCCGGCGCAGGGGTTCGCCGCTGGTGTCCAGCAGTACGGGGACGCCCGCGGCGCGGGCCGCGCGGACGAGGCCCGCGTAGGCGCCGACCGGGACTCCCGGGGGGAGGCTGCCGCACAGGGCCACCGCGTCGGCGGACGCGAGGAGGCCCTCGTAGGACTTCTGGAAGGCGGACCATTCGGCGGGGGTGACGAGGGGGCCCGGCTCGTTGAGCTGAGTCGTGTCACCGGTCAGGTCGTCGACGACCGCGATCGTGCGGCGGGTGGCGCCGGCGAGCGGGACGAGGGCGTCGACCACCCCTGTGAGCCGCTCGCGTACTGCACGGCCCGTGGCACCGCCGACGAAGCCGGTCGCCGTCACCTCGTGGCCGAGGGCGGCCAGCGCCCGCGCCACGTTCAGGCCCTTGCCGCCCGGGCGTTCGAGGACCTCCGAGACACGATGGGAGGCGTGCGGGCGCAAGGTCCGTACGCGGTACGTGATGTCGAGAGCGGTGTTCAGCGTGACCGTGAGGATCACCCGGGCCGACCTCCCCCCGAAAAGCGGTGCCGTCTCTTCCGGTCCCGATCATGCCAAACAGACGGCGGTCGTCCCAGTCCTCGGAACGGCCGCCGTCGCGCTGATGCCGGACGGATCAGCCCAGTTGGGGATCGACCACCCAGGCGCCCCGGCGCATCACGCCTTTCACATCGAAGGCGGAGTCCAGCAGCACCAGGTCGGCGTACTTGCCCGGCTCCAGCGAGCCGATCGTGTCGGACATCCCGAGCAGACGGGCCGGGTTGGCGGACAGGGCCGTCACCGCGTCCTGGACCGAGAGCCCGTCGATCGTGACCGCGCGCTTGAAGGCGCGGTCCATGGTGAGCGTCGAGCCCGCGATCGACCCGCCCTCCACCAGGCGGGCGACACCGTCGGCGACCTCGACCTCCAGCGGGCCGAGCATGTAGCGCCCGTCGCCGAAGCCGGCCGCGTCCATGGCATCGGTGACGAACGCGACCCGGTCCGCGCCCGCGTGATGGAACGCCAGCTGGAGGGAGGCGGGGTGCAGATGGGTACCGTCGTTGATCAGCTCGACGGTGATCCGGTCGTCCTCCAGGAGCGCCGCGATCGGGCCGGGGGCGCGGTGACCGAGCGAGGGCATCGCGTTGAAGAGGTGCGTCGCCACGGTGGCGCCCGCGTCGATCGCCTCGACGGTCTGGTCGTACGTCGCGTCCGTGTGGCCGATCGCCGCGATGACGCCGTGTTCGGCGAGCAGGCGTACGGAGTCGATGCCGCCGGGGAGTTCGGTGGCGAGGGTGACCATCTTGGCCTTGCCGCGGGCGGCGTCGATCAGCTTGCGGATCTCGGCCGGGTCGGGGTCGCGCAGCAGCTCCTCGGAGTGCGCGCCCTTGCGGCACGGGGAGATGAACGGGCCCTCGAAGTGGATCCCGGCGATGTCGCCCTGCTCGGCGAGCTCGGAGAGCAGTCCTGCGCGCTGGGCGAGGAAGTTCATGTCGCCGGTGACGGTGGAGGCGACGAGGGTGGTGGTGCCGTGCCTGCGGTGGGTGTCGATGCCCTTCAGCACTTCGTCGACGGTGCCTGAGGTGAACGAGGCTCCACCGCCGCCGTGGTTGTGGATGTCCACGAAGCCGGGTACTACGTAATGGCCGGTTACGTCGATGACCTGGGCGTTCTCTTGAGCGCTCGCGGAGATTCGGTCGCCCTCGATGACCACCTGGCTTTCGTTCACCACTCCTGTGGGAAGTGCTGCGCGAGCGCCCTTGAGCACCGTGTGCGGGCCGGTGCCGGCTGGTCGCGCCCCGCGGCGGAGCCGCAATTCAGCGCCGTCCCGCGCCCCTGAGGGAGTTGCCATCAGGTCGATTCCTCCTGGATCCGAGTTGTAGTGGTCAGCAGGTCCCAGGCCAGGAGGCCCGCACCCAGACAGCCCGCCGTGTCCCCCAATGCCGCGGGGACGATCTCCGGCAGCTTCTGGAACGTGACCCTCCGCCGGACGGCGTCCCGTAGTGGTGTGAACAAGGTTTCCCCCGCCTCGGCGAGGCCGCCACCGATGATCAGGGTGCGCGGGTCCAGCAGGGTGAGGGCGGTGACCAGGCCGTCGGCGAGGGCGTCGATGGCCTCCTGCCAGACTCGTACGGCGTTCGGGTCCCCGGACGCGACGGCCTTCGCGCAGTCGGCCGCGTCCGCGTCCGGGTTCCCGCTCGCTGTCGCCCATGCCTCGCTGACCGCCGCGGCCGACGCGAGCCGTTCGAGGCAGCCGCGCTGGCCGCAGGGGCAGGCGGGGCCGCCTGGGCGTACGACGACATGGCCGATCTCGCCCGCGAAACCGTGCGCCCCGGCCTCCACCCGGCCCTCCACGCCGATCGCGCCCGCGATGCCGGTGCCCAGCGCCACGAACAGGAACCGGTCGGCGCCCCGGCCCGCGCCGATACGGCCCTCGGCGAGGCCGCCGGTGCGCACGTCGTGGCCGAGGGCGGCCGGGATGCCCAGCTCGGTGCGGATCAGTTCGCGCAGGGGGACGTCGCGCCAGCCCAGGTTGGCCGAGTAGGCGGCGACGCCGGACGCCTCGTCGACGATGCCGGGGACGGCGAGCCCGGCCGCGGCGGCGGGCTCCCCGAAGGTTTGGGCGCCGTGGGCGCGCAGTTCGGCGGCGAAACCGAGGATGCCCGCGACGACCGCGTCCGGGCCGCGCTCGCGACCGGTCGGCCGGCGGGCCTGGTGCAGCAGGGCGCCGTCCGCCCCGACCAGGGCGGCCTTCATCCCGGTGCCGCCCACGTCGAGGGCGATGACATGTCTCACGGGGGACAGTGTGGCCCGTTGACCCGGGAGAGGTCTAGTCCACTCACGTGGTGTAGACCTTATGACGTTGTATCGAAAGTTTTCGCAGGGTTGGGGCTGAAAGAGCAGTGCAGCGGCGTAGGGAAGGAATGATCGCGGTGGTGTCCGCACTGGGCATGACGGCGGTTCTGGGCGGCTGCGGCCTGACCGGAGGGTCGGACGAGGTCACGCTGAGACTGGTCGCCGCCGACTACGGCGACAGCGCGGCGAACAGCTCCAAGAAGTACTGGGACTCGCTGGTCGAGGAGTACGAGAAGGACCACCCGGACGTGACCGTCGAGGTCAGCGTCTACTCCTGGACCGAAGTCGACCGCAAGGTCAAGGAGCTGGTGGACGCCGGGAAGGCGCCGGACCTGGCGCAGATCGGGGCGTACGCGGACTACGCGAAGGCCGGGAAGCTGTACACGGCCAGCGAGCTGCTCTCCATCACCACGCAGGCGGACTTCGTCTCGCAGCTGGCCGCGGCGGGCGCGGTCAACGGAACCCAGTACGGCATGCCGTTCGCCTCCTCCACCCGTCTGCTCTTCTACAACAAGTCCCTCTTCGAAGAGGCCGGCATCACACCCCCGGAAACCTGGGAGGAGCTGGCCGCCGACGCCGAGGCGCTGAAGGCGGACGGGGTGAAGTACCCGTACGCCCTGCCGCTCGGTCCGGAGGAGGCGCAGGCCGAGACCATGCAGTGGCTGCTCAGCGGCGGGGGCGGCTACACCGACACCAATACCGGCACCTACGGCATCGACTCCGCGGACAACGTCGAGACCTTCGACTGGCTGAAGGACGAGCTGGTCGACAAGGACCTGACGGGGCCGGTCGCGCCCGCCTCGCTCAACCGCGCCGACGCCTTCGCGGCGTTCACGGACGGCGAGGTCGGCATGCTCAACGGGCATCCCTCGCTGATGAAGGCGGCCGCCGCGAAGGGTGTGGAGTTCGGCATGGTGCCGATGCCGGGCGCGGACGGGCCGAGCAGGGTCTCCATGGGGGTCGCCGACTGGATGATGGCCTTCAAGCAGAACGGCCACGCCGAGGAGATCGGGGACTTCCTCGACTTCGTCTACGACGACAAGAACGTGCTCGCCTTCTCCCGCGAGTACGACCTGCTGCCCGTGACGAACTCGGTCTGGGACACCATGAGCGCGGCGAAGGAGGACGCGGACCTCAGGCCCTTCCTCAAGGCGCTCCCCGCCTCCGAGCTCTACCCGGTGGGCCGCACCTCCTGGGCGGCGGTCAGCGCGGCGGTGAAGGAGAAGATCGGCAAGGCGGTCGCCCCCGGCGCCAGCCCGTCCACGGTGCTGCGCGAGCTCCAGGTGACGGCGGTGGCCGAGGAGAACGCGGAGTAGCTCCGCTGTCAGGGGCGGGGGTTACGGTGCCGGGTATGGAACAGGTCCCGCTGAACCCCAGGGAACAGAACATCCTCGCCCTGGAGCGCCGCGGCTTCCCCGGCCCCGGCGCCAAGGAACGGGCGATACGCGAGGAACTGGGCCTGGCCCCCGTCCGCTACTACCAGCTCCTCAACGCCCTCCTGGACGACGAACGTGCCCTGGCCCACGACCCGGTGACGGTCAACCGCCTGCGCAGGGTCCGGGACTCCCGCAGACGGGAACGGTGACACCCGCCGGCCACCATGCCCGCGGTGACAGCGCGCCGGCCGAGGAGAGCGCGGGACTCCCGGAAACGGGAACGGAACGCCCGCCGGACACCATGCCCGCGGTGACAGCGCCCCGGCCGAGCAGGGTCCGGAAGTCCCGGAAACGGGAACGGTGACACCCGCCGGCCACCATGCCCGCGGTGACAGCGC